>CAMSGF010000095.1 GCA_947058225.1 uncultured Eubacteriaceae bacterium | reverse complement strand
TATTATCCTCTTCGTACATCTTTTCAAAAAGCTCGTTTAAGACTTCTTTTTTTAACATATCCATATTGACTTCGTCCATTATATTAAACGATGGGTCAATGTCCACTATATGATAATATTTTCTTATCGTTTCAATGCAAAATGAGTGAAGTGTTGAAATGTTGCAGTTTTCAAGGGCATTTATCTGCTCATATATAAATTGTTCGTCTTTTGCGGTGCTTTTATAGAGCATATCCCTTATCTTGTCCTTCATTTGAGAGGCAGCGTTATTCGTAAAGGTTACAACCAAAAAATTCTCAATGCTTGTCTTTTCTTCAAGCATTAAGTTTAAAATCCTGTTTGTTAGTACGGTCGTCTTCCCGCAGCCTGCTCCGGCATTTAAGAGAAGGCTCTTATTTTTTGTATTTATCGCTTCCTTTTGACTGCCTGTCCACTCCATTTTTTTCTCCTCTTTTAAAAAAGTCATCTTTTTTTATGGTTTTTATCTTGTTTGTGCCATTAAATATTTTTTCAAATTTGCATATACTTTTATAGTTACAGCTATCACACGCCTTTTTATTCGAATATTCATATGGGTTAATATCAATTTTTATATCTTTTATGTCCTGTATCAGCTTTATGCACTTGTTATATGTATGTTCTAAAATCAAATCTAAATCTTCTTTTGTAAAGACGTTTGAAGTCTTTTTTATGTTTCCGTCTTTTTTTAGTGATACCTTCATATAGCTGTCGTTTAAGTTTGTATCCATATTGCTTAAAATGTCCATATCATCTAAAAGGAGTCCGTCCAATTTTAACGTGTCCTCAATCAGTTTTTCTTTTTTTTCAAACTCCTCTTTCGTTTTTATCTCGATGTTTGGGTTTGTCACAGAGAAATAAAATGCTCCTGCAGGGAGTTTGTTTTCTCCTGTCAGTGATTTTAGATAAAGCGGAAGCTGCATTGAAATTCCGTAATAATTTTTTGTAAGCTCATATTTTGTATTTGCATTTGTCTTGTAGTCTATGACTTTTATATATTCCAAATCATCTTTATTATATGTGTCAAATCGGTCGACTTTTCCCTTTAGAATAACTTCTTTTCCATCATCAAACGGGAACATAATATTTTTTTTGTCATTTATGCTGTCAAGTGTTATTTCGCTCGCCTTTAGTTTAAAGTTTGAGTTTTTAAGTTGTTTTATAATCTGTTTAAACGCAAGTGTTGTTTCATTTAAAAGCTTTGATTTAAAAAATTTGCTGTTGGCCTGCTTTTTGAACTTGCCTGCTTTAAAATCTTCAATTTTTTTGTCTGTAAGCTCCTTTGAGATTTCATTTATATCGTCTTCTGATACGCTTGCTACTTTTATTTCTTCATCTATAATCATCTGTGAAAACTCGTTTATAACTTCGTGCACGACATTTCCCATATCGATATTTTCTATTTTTGCTTTTCTTTTTTCCATTGGTTTTAAGACGTACCTTACAAAGTATTTAAACGGACAGCTCGCCTGTGTTTCTATCTGGGTGATGCTTGTTTTTAAAGTGTTATTTTCTAACTTTTTTCTTATATCCTCTCCTGTAACCTTTGCTTCATTTTTAAACTTTAGAGAGTTTTCCAAAAGCGTTATATATCTTTCTCCATCTCCTTCGTTTTTATATGCGATTTTTACCTGCATCCAAAATGGAGATACCATGTCTTTGTTTAAATTTATGATTAAATTTTCAAATGTTGCTTTATAATTTGATACCAAAAATAAGTTGTCTTTGTCGTCATTCGTATTTATGTGCTTTTCTTCTATATTAAAAAGAGTTAAAATCTTTTTTATTATAAAGCTTGGAATAACCTCTTTTCCCTCTTTATCGTGTGTTGGATATGTCAGATAAAGGTGTTCATTTGTCTTTGCGATTATACTTGTTAGGAAGTACCTTTCTTCTGTTTTTTTGTATTCTCTCGTACTCCTTAAATTTATTCCGTTTTCTATGGCAAAGTGTTTTTCCCTGTCTGTATAAATTCCCCCTTCATTAAAAGCATTTGGAAGTTTCCCATCGTTTACTCCCATAATAAACAGGAATTTAATTGATGTTTTTCTGCTCCTTTGAAGTGTTAAAATGCTCACCTTATCAACGCTTTCCGGCAGGATACCGATTTTTACCGCTGAAAAGCCGTATTTCAAAAGTTCGGTATATTCCGTAAGGTCCATTTTTGTATCGCCTAAAAAGTCGTAGATTTGTTCAAGCGTTGAGATTATTTTGTTGTAAATCTGGGAATACTTATTTGCATTTAGATAGTCATTATTTCTTTCAAATTTATCTTTTATTTCCTTTATTTTATTTTCTATTTCATATTCCTTTAAAAATTCGTATAAGACCTTTGTCATTTCCCCGACATTTTCCTTGTCCTTTAAATTCTGTCTTAAATTTAAAATAGGAGAGATGAATTTATCTTTATCTTCATTTATCTTATTTAGATCATACTCTTCAAACTCATTGTTATATGTAAACTCTTTAAGCCACATTGTGTGCTTTATGTTAAATTCCAATGTATAGTTTTCAAGTGTTTCTGTTTCTTCTTTTGTGAGTGGCGTTAAACCTGTTTTCAAAAATGATATTATATCTTTTGTGGAAAAGTCGTAGTTTACTATATCGAGTATTTTTATAATCGCCCTTATGACGTTTGTGTCGTTCATATTCGTCGTGTTATCCAAAAAGAAGTTTATGTCATTTTTTGTGAATACTTCCCTTATTATATCTGCATATGTTTCAAAATCAGACGGCAAGACCATAATATCGTTAAAACGCACATTCTCTTCCCTGACTAACCTTATTATTTCCTTTGCCACGTATTCGACTTCTTCGTATATACTTTCGTTTTTCGTTATTGTTATGTTTTTTGTATTCTTTAAATATTTTTTATTGTTAAAAGAGAACAGGTTATCAGATAGGAAGTCTAAATCTTCTTTTAAATGGGCGCTGTTATCAGCTATGTTTGTAACTTTAACAGACTTTTCTTTGGCTGAGTTTGTTATTATATCTATCGTGTTATTTACGATTGAATATGTGGCATAATTTCTGTCACCGCTTTTACCTGTGTTGAACACAAATGTCTGTTCAAGCCCCAAGTCCGTAAATGAGTTTATTAAATAATATGTGTTTTTATCAAACACATCGAAGCCGAAGTAATTTATTTGAGAGTTTTTTAAAAAGGTCGCATATTTTGCCTTGTCTGCTGCAAGGTATATTAAATCTTCGCTGTCGTAGATTTCTTCACCGTTTTCACTTTTTAAAAAGGAGTTATATTCTTCATAGATTTTTTTTATGTCATTTGTCTTTTTATAAAAGAAATTATCCTTTTCTTTATTATTTAAGCTGTCAAAAGAAACGTCCTGTTTTTTTAACTCCGTAAACAATTCGCATAGGTTCTCGTTAAAGGAATACCTGTTTGAAACCATATTGAAACACTCAAGCTCATCTTTTAATTTTGTCGTGATGTGTTTTATCACCATACTTTTTCCGTTTATATCGAGGACTTTTGGATATGATGAGATTGTATTGGATAAGATTTTGTTTGTAAGTCTTTTGATGCTTAAAACTTCGATGTTGAAAAGTCCGCTTGAAGTGAGGTGGTCTATTATTATCTTTTCTGCTTCAAGCGTAAATTGTTCAGGCACAATAAAAAAAACCTTTTTCATTTTGTTTTTTTCAAAGTCGTCTTTGATTTTATTCAGTGCCAAAAACAATCCCTTTTCTTCGATAAAACTTTGTATAATATTAATCATCTTTTAATAACTTTACCTTTTCTAATTTATCTATGTTTAAAGACAGTCTTTTTATATACGCAACAAATTCCAAAATATCTTCTGTTGTATATAAAGAAGTTCTTTTATCGGTTGAATCATTTAAAAGGTGTTCTTTTTTTAAATAGTCCATCGTATCTTCCACCATCTTTTTTGCCGGGTCCAATAAGGTTAAGTCTTTATAGATTGCTTTGATTTCTTTTTCTATAATGGGAAAATGGGAACAGCCCAAAACCAGTTCTTTTATATTTTTATCTTCCTTTAAAATCGGGTCGATGCACTCTTTTATGAGGTCGTTTAATAATGGAGTATTTTCAATTTGTTTGTCGATGACCTTTGGAAGTTTTGTGCTGTCTTTTGAAATTATTTTTATATCCTTTTTTAATTTATAAAGTTCTCTTTCATAAGATTTGCTGTTTACTGTCGCTTTTGTCGCAATAAGCCCGACAGTATTTTTTGTGTGAGATTCATATATTGCTTTTGAGCCTGATTTTACTATGCTGAAAAGAGGGACATTGCTTGAAATTTTATCTATGTACGATGATATTGTGTTACATGCAAGGAGTATCACCTTTACATTTCTTTTTTCAAGAAAGGAAATCATTTCATTTGCAAGAAAAATAATCTCTTCTTCGCTTTTGTTGCCATAAGGCATCCTCAGAGAATCTCCAAAATATATTTTATTTTCACTTGGAAGTGATTTTTCCAGCTCTTTTAATACTGTAAGTCCGCCGACTCCGCTGTCCAAAACACCGATTGCACTGTATTTGTCCATAATTATATCCTCTTTTGTAATTATTTTATCAT
>CAMSGF010000094.1 GCA_947058225.1 uncultured Eubacteriaceae bacterium | reverse complement strand
TCTACGTAGGCTACGACCCGGATCTTCTGAACCTGACCCTAAGGGGATTTGTCATCATTCACTTCAGGTTGCAAACCTTGCTCAGGGTGCGGCGGAAGAAATAGGAGCGAATGAGCTGCTTGCAAGGGCAGGAGCTTATTATCACGATGTTGGAAAGCTCGAAAAACCGTTATTCTTTAAAGAAAATCAGCCTGTCAGCATAAACCCTCACGACCACTTAGACCCTAACGTTTCCGCAAGAATTATAAAGGCTCACGTGAATGATGGTTTATACCTTGCAAATAAATATAAACTTCCTCATGAAATTATAGATTTTATAAGGACTCATCATGGAACCACGAAGATGGACTTTTTCTATAATAAAGCAGAAGAAATGGGAATTGAAACGAATGTTAAAACCTACAGTTATGACGGGCCAAGACCAAAGACTGTTGAAACTGCGTTGGTTCTCCTTGCAGACAGCACAGAAGCAGCGGTGAGAAGTCTTAAAAATCCGACTAAAGAGGATATAGACAATATGATTGTAAATATAATAGATAAGAAGTTAAGCGAGGGACAGCTAAATGATTCTCCGATAAAGATGGAGGATATTCAAAAAATAAAAGATTCTTTTTCTTCTATTCTTACAAGTGCGTATCATCAAAGGATAGTATATCCGGGACAGCAAGACAGTGCGGCTGATAAGGAAATGGAAGAACAGGACAAAAAATAGTCGGTGATATGTTTTTAAATAAGGAGAAGAGATATGATAGAAATTCTGTTTGACAACAGAGCGGGAGTTTCATTATCAAATGAATTTTTTGACACAGTTAAAAATGCTTTAAATGCAGCCTCAAATGAAAAGTTAGATAAAGATAAAAATTATGAAGTCAGCGTATCTTTTGTGGATAAAGAAGAGATACAAAGTCTTAATAAAACCTACAGGGATAAAGACTCGGTTACGGATGTGCTTTCATTTCCCATGGATTTTGAGGATGAAGATATATCTGATATTATATGTCTTGGGGATATAGTCATTTGTGTGGATAGAGTAAAGGAACAGGCAGGGGAATTTTGTCACAGTGAGGAAAGAGAAGCAGCTTATCTTTCAGTACATTCATTTCTTCATTTAATAGGATATGACCATATTGATGAAGAGGACAAAATAATTATGAGAAGAGAAGAAGAAAGTATAATGGATATTTTAAATTTAAAAAAGGATAAATAGAATGAAAAGACTGATAAAAAGTTTTAAATATGCTCTTCAGGGAGTCAGGTATAATTTTCTGACACAGCCTAATTTTAAAATTCATACGCTGTGTGCTGTCTTGGCTATAACATTAGCGTATATACTAAAGTTTTCCAAAATGGAATGGGCTGTACTTATGATAGTTATATTTTTGGTTATAGCCTTTGAAGCTATGAACACTGCGATTGAAGAGGCAGTCAACTGTGCGACTAAGGGCGAGATGACGGAAACTGCTAAAATTGCAAAAGATTCTGCTGCGGCAGGAGTTATGATAATTGCGTTTTTGTCGCTTATAATAGCAGTTATATTATATTTACAAAAAATTATAAGTTTAATATGGGGTTAATAATATATGAAAACTAATTTTAAAAGCGGGTTTATTTCTATCATAGGCAGGACGAATGTGGGAAAGTCCACACTTCTCAATGCTTTGGTCGGACAGAAGATTTCGATAGTTTCAAACAGGCCGCAGACTACAAGAAACAAGATAAGAATGGTCAGGACAACCGATGCATCTCAAATGGTATTTATAGATACACCGGGCTTTCACAAGCCAAAGACAAAGCTAAGTGATTTTATGGTTGAAGCTGCCAATGACAGTGTTAGGGATGTTGACCTTATCATACTTATGGTTGAAGAAGATTTGGACATAGGAAAGGGAGATTTAATGCTTTTGGAAAAGCTAAAGGAAGAGGATACTCCCGTAATTTTGGTTATAAATAAGATTGATAAAGTCGTAAGAGAAAATATATTAGTCAAGATAAAGTTATTTGAAAAGTATGATTTTATAAAAGAAATTGTGCCGATAAGTGCGATAAAAAGTGAAAATATAAATGAACTGATAGATGTTATAGAAAAATATCTTCCATACGGACCTAAATATTTTCCCGAAGATATGGTAACGGATAGGAGCGAGAGGTTTATAGTATCTGAAATAATAAGGGAGAAACTACTTTATTTATTAAAGGAAGAAATACCTCATGGGATTGCGGTTGAGGTTATGAAAATGAAGAAAAGGGAGAATAAGTCTATATACGATATCGATGTGAATATATATACTGAAAGGGAAAATCACAAGAAAATTATCATCGGTAAAAAGGGATATAAGTTAAAAAGGGTTGGGATGTTAGCGAGAAAAGATATTGAAGATATGCTTGAAAATAAGGTTAATTTAAAGTTATGGGTTAAGGTAAAGGATGAGTGGAGGGATAAGGACAAGCTGTTGAATGAATTAGGATATAACAAAAAGGAAGAAATTTATGATTAAATACGAGTTGATAAAAGAAGATAAAAGGACAAATGCAAGGGTCGGAAAGATTATAACACCACATGGTGAAATTCCTACTCCTATTTTTATGCCGGTTGGGACGAGGGCAACCGTTAAAGCGATGTTTCCTGAAGGCTTAAAAGAGATAGGAGCGAAGATTATACTTGGAAATACATATCATCTTTATTTAAGACCTGGAGAAGACATTGTAAAAAAGGCGGGCGGACTTCATAAGTTTATGAACTGGGACAGACCGATTCTTACAGACAGCGGTGGGTTTCAGGTATTTTCACTTTCAAGCACGAATCATATAACAGATGACGGGGTTGAATTCAGAAGTCATATAGACGGGAGTAAACATTTTATCACTCCTGAAAAATCAATCGAGATTCAGCAGGCTTTGGGCTCTGATATAATGATGGCATTTGATGAATGTGTTCCAAGTGATGCGAGCTATGATTATACAAAAGATTCACTTGAGATGACGAATAAATGGGCAAAAAGGTGCAAAAATGCATGGACGAACAGGGAAAGTCAAAGTCTTTTTGGAATAGTGCAGGGTGGTATGTTTAAAGATTTAAGAACGAGGGCGGTTGAAGAATTGGCTGAAATGGATTTTCCGGGATATTCAATCGGTGGGCTCAGCGTTGGGGAAGAGAAGAATTTAATGTTTGACTTGTTGGCACATACGGCTGTGCAAATGCCAAAGAACAAGCCAAGGTATTTAATGGGGGTTGGAAGTCCCGATGCACTGCTTGAGGGAGTATCTGATGGGATAGATATGTTTGACTGTGTTTTACAGACGAGAATGGCAAGGAATGGAACCGCTCTTACGTCGATAGGTCAGGTTACCCTTAAAAATGCCAAATATAAAGAAGATTTTAATACACTTGATGAAGAATGTGACTGCTATGTATGTAAAAATTATACTAAAGCGTATTTAAGGCATCTTGTGGTGACAAAGGAGATTCTTTCATCAATGCTTATAAGCTACCACAATTTATATTTCACGCTTAAGCTTATGGAAAATATGAGAAATGCGATATTAGATGACAGATTTATTGAATTCAGGAATGAATTTGAGGAAAAATATGGTATAATAAATAACTAATTTAAGAAAAGGAGAAGATTATGGGCGGACAGGATTTATTTTTAATAGCGGGTATGGTTGTATTTTTGATGGCATTCACTTATTTTTTTACAATCAGACCTCAGCAAAAGCAATTAAAAGAGCATAAGAGTATGCTTGAGGAACTTAAAAAAGGTGATAAAGTTATGACAGCCGGAGGGTTTATCGGAAAGGTTGAGGAAGTAGGTGAAGAATATCTTATATTGTCATTGGAGCCTGATGATGTGAAGGTTAAGATATTCAGAGATTCCATTGTCGGAACGACTGAGATATAATTTTGTTTGGTTTGTGAAGTGGCGGGGCGGCGGGTGAAATGCTTTGGCATTTCGTCTTGCAGGCGAATGGAATTCGCCTGAACTTTGAAAAAGAGGAGATTTTAAAAATGTATTTTTAAAATTTCCTCTTTTTCAAAGCCGCCGCCCCACCAAAATACATATACATATCAAAATAACACAATAAACACTTAAAAAACAAAAATATCTTAATATTATATGGTTTTTATGTTACAATAATTAATAATTTAAAAAATATATGGAGAAGTTTTATGAGAAGATATGGTTTTTTGAGAGTCGGTGCGTCTAATCACCCCGTAAAGTTAGCTGATGTAGATTATAATAAAGAGAGAATACTTGAAGTTATAAGTCAGGCAAAGAATAATAAGGTGGATATATTGGTTTTTCCTGAACTTAACCTTACGGGATATACGTGTATGGATGGATTTAATTATTCCACTTTGATTGAAAGGTCGTTTGAAGCTTTGCTTGAAATTGCAAAAAAGGCAAAGGGGATAATGTTCAGTGTGGGGCTTCCCATGTTGCTTAAAAACAGATTATACAGCGTAAGTGCAATAATAAATGATTCACAAATAATCGGTTTTGTTCCAAGAAAGATTATAGATAAAAGAAATGTTTATGAAAAAAACTTTTCTTCGTTTTATGATGAAGATAAAAATGTTATCG
>CAMSGF010000093.1 GCA_947058225.1 uncultured Eubacteriaceae bacterium | reverse complement strand
TAATATTGGTCACCTATCCTATCTTGGGTGGTTTTGCTTGGTTCATTGGTGTTTTATCTAAAAATAGGTTTTTGTTTTAATAAGTTATATATATGTTTTGTTTTAACTTTTATATTAACTTTTTATGATATTATTTTATAAATAAAAATAAAATCATTTAATAAAAAAACAGCTGCATATGCGGCTGTTTTAGTTTACACTTATTACTGAAACAGGGCAGTTATCCGCTGCTTCTTTTACCAATTCCATTGTATCATCTGTAGGAGAAGCTATAACTTCTGCAAGTCCGTCATCTGCAATTTGAAAAACTTCAGGACATGTACTCTCACAAAGCCCGCAGCTGATACATCCGTCTCTGTTAATTTCTACTTCCATTTTTTCACCTCTTAAATTTTAATATTATAATTATTTCCTTAATTTTGTAAATTTATACTTTTATTTTCTTATTTTAGAGGTGTTTTTTTATATTTTAAAATTAAAATAATTTTAACTGTTTGTATTTTTTTTGTTCAAAAGTGTTTATATAATTAAAAATTTCATCGTTATTATGCATTATGTTGTGTTTGTCACAGGTTTCGTGAAATATTTTCATAAGTTTTTCGTTGTTCGGGCTGTTTAGTATATAACTATTCGCATAAGTTCTTATATATTTTTCTTTTAATCCTGTAAAATGTTTATCTAGATTTTTATAAAAGTATTCCCTGTTTCCATCCCTTAGTGTTACGCCCATTCCAAAATTAATTATTCCCTTTACTTTCGCTTTAATGCAGTAGTTTAATATTCCTCTTAAATTATATTCATCATCGTTTATAAAAGGTAAAATGGGGCAAAGCCAAACGACAGTTTGTATGTTTTCTTCGTTTAGTCTTTTTAACGTTTTAAACCTTTCGTATGTCGTACATACATTTGGCTCAATTATTTTGCATAGATTTTCATCGTAGGTCGTGAGTGTCATCTGAACGACGCACTTCGTTTTAGTATTGATTTTTTTAAGTAAATCTATATCGCGGAGTATTTTATCGGACTTTGTGATGGCGGTGAAGCCAAAGCCGTATTGATAAATTAATGAAAGTGCTTTTCTTGTGTACTCTATTTCTTCTTCAAGGGGCATGTACGGGTCGCTCATCGCTCCAAGTCCTATCATACACTTTTTTCTTTTTCTCTTTAGTGCAGCTTCCAATAGTTCTATTGCATTTTCCTTTACTTCAATATCCTCAAAGTCGTGCTCCATATTGTAGCATTTGCTCCTTGAGTCGCAGTAAATACAACCATGTTTACAGCCTCTGTATAAGTTCATTGAATTTTTTGGTGATAAAATACCTTTTGCCTTTTTGTAGTGCATTATTACCTCATTTGTTTTCTTTTAAAGAAAAATATTATCTTATTTTTTTTATCGGATGTCTTATTACAGTTTTCATATTTTCTTCTTTGCACTTTCTCGGGTCGCTTAAATATATTTCGTGGTGCATTCTTTTATTTGTTATATCTTTTTCGTATCCCATTTCTTTTATATATTCATCCATTAAAGCTATAGTTTTTGGCTCATCGTTAAAAGAGCCTTTGTGCATACACTGTACGCACTCTCCTTCATCATAAGTGAAAAACTCAATTCTTTCAAAGTTTTGTTTCTTTTTTCTTGTTGCTTCCCTTTTTGCCCACTCAAAATCTTTTTCTTTTACAAAATCAGGCAGTCTTATTACTGAAATAAAGTTAAATTTAGATTTATTATCGTAGTCAATTTTGTCTGTTTCATCCTGCCACCAAAATCCCTCAAGCGGAGGAACGACGTATTTAAAAAATCCGTCAATTTTATAATCTGTCTTATAGCTCATTTTTATGGTGTAGGCTATGGGATATAATAAATTTAATAAATTTTTGTATTCCCCGCCTTCTTCGTTTGGGTCGCCTTTTCCCCTTGCTGCGATATAATTAATTTTGGGAATGTTTATTATGCTTGGAGTATTTTTGGGGTTGTAATATTCTTTGTATTCTTTTTTAAAATCAAAATCCATGTTTTGTTTTTCCTTTGTATCAGATTGGCATTATTTTTATTTACAGTTTTTCTTATGGGCTTTTAGTTTTTTTATCGCCCATTCGTAGTGGCTTGATGTTACGCTTACAAAGTATGAGCCTAACACGCTTCCCCCGACCCACTTGTATACTCCCTTTGTGAATAACTCTTCGTTACTGAATTTAAGTGCTAAATTCATTACATCTTCGTGTGAAGTTTTATACATTTTCTTTGCATCTTCAAGCGATGTGTTTTGGTGCATTTCAAAGAATTCTTCGTTCATATCGCCGTAGGTTCTCCAGTTGTAAGGCTCTTTTAAGAACTGCCTGTTGTTTCCTTTTTCATTTTCATTTACCCAGTTAAGCAGTAATTGATGCCATTCATAGAGATGAATCAATACATCCCTTAAATTTTTATCCCTGCTCCAATGCCTTTCTTTTTTCTTTTCGTCATTTGAAAAATCAAACGGTGTGTTTAACTCTTGCTCGGTTAGTGATAAAATAAGTTCATTTAATTTTTCATAATTATCATTTGCTTTTTTTATTAATTCTTCCTTTGTCTTTGGTCTTGCCATTTTTATTACTCCTTTTATTTATTAAGTATCATCATTTTAACAGTTAAATGCTGACAACATATGTCATGTTTTATTTTTTTCGTATATTTCTTTTGCTTTTTTTGCCAATATTTCTTTTAAATACTTTGGTTTAATAATTTCAACCTGTGTGGAAAAGGAGAGAAGAAAATTTATAAGCCAATAATCGGAGGGCATATGTGCATATACGGTTAAATCTCCGTTTTCTTCTTTTTTTATGTTTGTTATGTCAAATTCATCGTAGACTCTGTATGAGATTTCCTTTGGAAAGCGAAGGATTATTTCTTCGTATTTAATATTTTCTTTAAGAGGAGTTTCTTCTTCTTTAAAGGGAGTAGGGGAGAATGTCTTGTCCAAAACTTTTAAATTCAAAATTCTGTTTAGTTTGAATATTCTAAAGTCCTCTTTTTTTGTGCAGTAGGCTTTTAAATACCAAGACATCGATTTGTAGGATAATTTTATCGGGTAAATTATTCTCTTTGTTATATCTTCGTATGAATTTGCGTATGTTATTTCTGTTTGATGATTGTTTATGATTGCATTTTTTATACTTTCAAACTTTTCATTGTCATTTTCTTTGTTTCCCCATCTTGAGAAATCTATTTCCAGCCAGTTTTTTATATCGACATTAAAAACAGCCGATAGCTTATTTAGGGTGTAGGCAGTATTCTTGATATTTTCTGTCGTGCTTAAAGTTTGTAGAGCTGTGATTATTTCTCTTTTTTCTTCATTTGAAAGAATTGCTTTGTTTAATATAAAGTCATCCATTAGATATATACCGCCGTTTCTTCCCGGTTTTGTATATATTGGAATGTTGGCCTGACTTAATGCGTCAATATCCCTGTATATCGTTCTTACGGATACTTCAAATTTCTTTGCTAAATCTACGGCTGAAGATGGGTTATGGTTTATTAAGTAGTAGAGTATTTTAAATAATCTGCTTTCTTTCATAATTATAAACTTCCTATATCAGTTTTCTTTTATTATAAAAGATAATAGGTGTAATATCAATTTTAAAAAAAACATACAATTTTAAAATAATATGAATATTTTTTAAAAATATATTGAATTTTTTAAAAATAGTAGTATACTTATTTATAAAAATAAAAAGGAGGAATGAAAAAAATGAATGACAAAAAGACGAGGGATATTGTAATAACGGGTTTAATGGCGGCAATTATATTTGTTTTAACTTATATCAATATAAGGCTTCCGTTTTCTATGAATGACGGAGGGCTCATTCACCTTGGGGGAGTCGGACTTATAATTGCGTGTTATTTATTAATGCCTGTAAATTCTGCTCTTGCAGGAGGAATTGGAATGGGGCTTTTTGATTTATTAAGTCCTTATGCGGTTTGGGCGCCGTTTACGTTTTTTATAAGATTTTTTCAGGGGTTTGTTTTTTCAAAGTTGCTTTTAAAAAAGGATGTTAAATTTGAAATTTTGGGTCTTATTATGTTTACCATAATAGATATGGCAGGATATTATATAGCAGAGGGAATTATTTATGGAAATTTCATAGCACCTATGGCGTCAATGCCGGCTGAGGCTATTTTATGTGCTGCATCCATTGTAATAGGTGTGCCGCTATCTAAGGTACTAAACAGGTATAGTATATCTTATAAATAATGTTAGAAGTATTTTTGTAAAAAATTATATTTATGATGATTTTGATAGTATTTAAAATTTTTATTGTATAGACTATATCGGTTATTTATGTTTGTTATGATTTGTAATATGTAAGAATGTATAATATAGTATGTTAATTTTGCAAATATATAATCAAATGTATAACAATGTATAAAGGAGTATTTAAAATTTTTATTGTATAATAGATTATATCGGTTATTTATATTTATTGTGATTTGTAATATGTAAGAATGTAGAATATAGAATATAGTATGTTAATTTTACAAATATATAATCAAGTATATAATAATGTATAAAGGAGCATTTAAAAATTTTATTTTATGTATTTTATCTGTTATTTGTACTTGTTGTAATTTGTAATATTAAGAATGTATAATATATATTA
>CAMSGF010000092.1 GCA_947058225.1 uncultured Eubacteriaceae bacterium | reverse complement strand
TATTAAATTTATTAATAATTATTTTATGCATTTATATATTGGTCAATTAATTCCTTTACTTCGTCGCTGCTTTCAGCTTTAAGTGCCTTTTCAGCAAGTTCTTTAGCCTTTGAATATTCAGTGTTTCTTATTATCTTTTTAGCCTGAAGCATTGATTGTGCACTCATTGAGAATTCATCAAGTCCAAGACCTAATAATAATAATACTGCCTTAGGGTCTCCTGCCATTTCACCGCACATACCTGTGAAGTTGTTATTGATATGACTTGCATCAATTACCATTTTAACAAGTCTTAAAATAGCAGGGTTGAATGGATCATAAAGATAAGAAATATTTTGATTCATTCTGTCAACTGCCAGTGTATACTGACATAAGTCGTTTGTTCCGATTGAGAAGAAGTCAACTTCTTTAGCTATAATATCGGCTGTAACGGCAGCTGATGGAATTTCAACCATAATACCGATTTTGATATTTTCATCGTATTCTTTTCCCTGTGCCTTTAATTCAGCCTTACACTCTTCTACCAAAGCTTTAGCTTTTCTTACTTCTTTGATATTAGAAATCATAGGGAACATAATGTGTGCGTTCCCAAATGCCCCTGCTCTTAAAATAGCTCTAAGCTGAGTTTTAAACATTTCTTCATTTTTAAGACAAAGTCTTATAGCCCTAAATCCTAAAAATGGGTTCATTTCTTCTTCCAGTGGAAGATAGTCAAGCTTTTTATCCCCACCTATATCTAAAGTTCTGATGATAACAGGTTTATTATCCATTCCTTCCAAAACTGTCTTATAAGCTTCAAATTGAGTTTCTTCGTCAGGCATTTCACTTGCGTTCATATAAAGAAATTCAGTTCTGTAAAGTCCGATACCTTCAGCACCATATTTGTTTGCACCTTCAATATCATTTGGAGTTCCTATATTAGAAACTATTTCAACCTTATGACCGTCTTTAGTTTCACTTGGAAGGTCAATTAATTTTGCAAGTTCTTCTTGTTCTTTTTGATAAGATTCTTTTTTAGCATTGTATTTATCTATATCTTCTTTAGAAGGATTTATTATAACATCTCCGTCGATACCATCGATGATGATATTATATGTATCTTTAACTTCTTCAGTGATATTTCCAAGTCCTAAAACTGCCGGAATTTCAAGAGAACGAGCCATAATAGCGGTGTGAGAAGTTCTTCCTCCTACATTTGTTGCAAAACCAACAACGTGAGCCTTATCCATTTGAGCTGTGTCGGAAGGAGTTAAGTCTTCAGCGACGATAACAGTGTTAGGGTCTAAGTCTGATAAATCAGCGCTTTTGATTCCCAAAACTTTTCTTAAAACTCTGTCTCCTACGTCTTTAACATCAGCAGAACGTGCTTTCATATATTCATCGTCCATAGCTGAGAATATATCAAAGAAGAATTTTGTGGTTTCAGCCAAAGCCTGACCTGCATTTACAAGTTCATCTTTGATTTTGTTTCTTACTGCTCCCATGTATTCTACATCGTCCAAAAGCATGGCATGAGCTGTGAATATTTGAGCTTCTTCTTCGCCTAACTCTTTTATTGTCTTTTCTCTTAGTCTATCCAAATCTTTTTTAGATTCTTCAATAGCATCATTAAGTTTTTTTACTTGTGCTTCAACTTCGTCCTTTGATATTTTTTTGTTACTTACTTCCAGTTTTTCCTTTTTAAGCAAGAAAACTTTTCCGATTGCAATTCCCGGAGATGCATTAATACCCTTCATATCCATTTAACCTCTTTTCTATTAAAATATTTTAAATATAATATAATTATATTATAAAATAAAGTTAATTCATAGCTTTTTTATTAAAAAAATAAGTAGTAATAAAAAAAAATTGAATATAAAAATAAAAAGTGTTAAAATATTTAGTACATAATAAAGTGCGCTTATAGCTCAGGGGATAGAGCAACGGTTTCCTAAACCGTGTGTCGAAGGTTCGAATCCTTTTAAGCGCACCATATTTTTTATAGGATAAAAAAATGGAAAGAATAGTTTTAATAATAGATATAGGAACACAAAGCGTACGTTCTATGCTTATAAACCAAGCAGGCGATATAAAGACCATGGAAAAAAGAAGCTATAAGTATGTAGTGGATAATGGGTATATTGAGTTTGACGCTGATGAGATATTTATGATTATATTAAAGCAGCTTGTAAATTTACACAATAGAAATATAAGAGATTATGCGAAAATAGAAGGGGTCAGCATAACATCTCAAAGGGATACGTTTGTGGTTGTAGATAGAAGAGGGAATCCTTTAAGAAGATGTATATCATGGATGGACAGAAGAAAAGCAAAGAATTATCCACGTCCGAGCTTTTTTCACGAGATAGCTTTTAAAGTTACGAAAATGAGTGATGTGAAAAAGAGTTTGATGGAGGATACGAGGTTTTACTGGATTGAAGAAAATGAAAGGGATATTTTTGAAAGGACATATAAATATTTAAGTATTTCAGCTTATATTGCCTTTAAATTTACGGGAAAATTTAAGGACAGCGATGCTTCAACGGTCGGACATATTCCGTTTGATTATAAAAACAGGAAGTGGGACGATTTTTTCAGCGTAAAAGGGCAGTTGTTTCAAATAGATGAAAAACTGCTTTGGAGAGTGGTTGGAAGCACGAATGTAATCGGAAAGATAAAAGATGAAATATGCGAAAGGTTGCTTTTAAAAAAAGGAACAAATCTTTATGCATCAGGCAGTGATAAGACGTGTGAAACGGCGGGAGTCGGTGCGATAGATGAAAAGACAGCGAGTATATCTCTTGGCAGTCAGACAACACTTCAGATTAATTCAAATAAATACTATGAGCTCGATAAATTTGTATCTCCGTTTTGCTCGGTGATTCCGGGATATTATAACCCTGAAGTTATTATATACAGGGGATTTTGGATGATAAAGTGGTTTATAGAAAACTTTGCAAAGGAAGAAGAAATATATGCAAAGGCCCATGGGATAAGCACAGAAGAGGTTTTAAATAAAAAGCTTAATGATATACCTGCGGGAAGTGACGGTCTTGTTTTAAATGCCTATTGGGGACAGGAAATATTAAGGCCAAATGCAAAAGGCTCCATAATAGGTTTTAGTGATAAGCACACGAGATTACATATGTATAAAGCTATAATAGAAGGGTTGTTTTATGGGTTAAAGGAAGGTATATTAAAGATGGAAAAGAAGAGCAAAATAAAAATAGAAAGTGTTGCTCTGTCCGCAGGCGGCAGCAAAAGCGATGAAATATGCCAATTATGTTCGGATATTCTTGGGAAAAGGGTGTATACCATTCAAACTCACGAAGCCAGTGCACTCGGTGCTGCTATGGCAGTGTTTGTCGGAAGAGGAGTATATCGTGATTTTTTTGAGGCAAAACACGAGATGCTTAGGATAAAAAAGGAATATGAACCGATAGGGGAAAATTACGCTGTTTATAAAAGTATATATAAAAATGCTTATAGCAAAGTGTATCCTTCCCTTAAAGGTATATATAATACAAAATAAAAAAGGAGAATTGTTATGCCGCTTTTAGAAGAAATTAAAAACTATAAAAATTATCTTGGGATAACGCCTGTCGCAGATGATTTTGATGAATACTGGGAGGAGGCATTAAAAGAACTTGATAATGAAAGTTTGGAGTTTGAATTAAAAGAAACAGAGAATGATTTTAAAGACATTTTAACATATGATCTTTATTTTAAAGGTATGAACAATGAGAGGGTCCACTGTCTTTATACCATTCCAAAGAATACAAAAGGAAAGATACCGGCGGTTGTTTTTTATCACGGATATAAGGGGAATGCCGGAAGTATTTATTCAAAAGCTCCTTATGTTTATAATAATATTGCAACACTTTCATTTGAAGTTCAAGGACAAGGCGGTAAAAGTGAGGACAGACACATAGCAAATGGGCCTACACTTTACGGACAGATAATAAGAGGTGCTGATGACAAAGATAAGAAAAAGTTATTTTACAGGTCAGTTTATTTGAGTGCATTAAAGGCGATTAGGATATTAAAAAACTTTGAATACATAGATGAAAAACGAATTGCAGTTACGGGCAAAAGTCAGGGAGGAGCACTCAGTATAATAAGTGCGGCACTGGATAATGATATAAAACTTTGCGCACCTATATATCCTTTCCTTTGCGATTTTAAAAAGGTATATGAACTTAATTTATGTGATGATGCGTACAAAGAATTAAGAGATTATTTTAGAAAATATGACCCACTTCACGAAACGGAAGACGAATTTTTTAAAAGGTTAAGCTATATTGATATAAAAAATTTTGCAAGCAGAATACAGTGTGAAGTTATGTGGTTTACCGCCCTTGAGGACAGGCTTTGTCATCCTATAACACAAATGGCATGTTACAACAAAATAACTTCAAAGAAAAGTTTAAAAATTTATCCCGAATATGCACACGAAGATTTATTATACAGTGATGATATTATATTTTCATTTATAATAAACAATATATAGCCTAGTATGTGCAAAACAGCTACAAAAAATATTATAAATAATTTTGTTAAAACTATTAGAAAATATATACAATATATTAAAAAATATTTATAATTAAATATAAATATAAAAAATTATAAATAATAAGGAAAATTTTATGAGAAAGTGAGTATATTGTGATAGAAAAAGAAAATCGAGA
>CAMSGF010000091.1 GCA_947058225.1 uncultured Eubacteriaceae bacterium | reverse complement strand
GAATAACAAAAGAGAAACGGCAAATCAGGAGATACTATCTAACACATAAGGAGAAAAAATATGTTAAAAGGCCGCAATTTGATTGAACCAACAAATTTCTCTTTGGAGGAATTAGACGAAATTTTTAGACTTGCCAACGATATTATTGCAGATGAAAAAAAATATTCAAAAGTCTGTGACGGAAAATTATTGGCAAGTCTTTTTTATGAACCATCGACGAGAACAAAATTTTCCTTTGACGCAGCGATGTATCGCCTTGGAGGGAATGTCCTCGGATTTTCAGACCCAAATACATCAAGCACCGCCAAGGGAGAATCATTAGCCGATACAACTGTCGTCGTATCAAACTACGTGGATATAATAGTAACAAGACATCCAAAAGAGGGAACTGCCAAATATATGAGCAAATATTCCTCCGTTCCCGTTATAAACGCAGGAGACGGCGGACATCAACACCCTACACAGACACTAACCGACCTGCTCACGATAGATTATTATAAAAAGACCTTTAACAATTTAAAAATAGGCGTTTGCGGAGATTTAAAATTCGGAAGAACAATACATTCCCTCGTAAAAGCTATGGCGAGGTATGAAAACACTGAATTTGTGTTTATATCGCCTGAAGAACTTAAAATGCCCGGATATGTAAAAGAAGAAATTGAGGGGAAAGCCAAATACTCTGAAACCAACAATTTAGACGAAGCAATAAAAGACCTTGATATTTTATATATGTCGAGGGTTCAAAGGGAAAGATTTGTAAGCGAAGAGGAATATATAAGACTCAAAGATTATTTTATTTTAACAAAGGACAAGCTAAATAAAGGGAAAAGCGATTTAATTGTTATGCACCCTCTTCCAAGAGTCAACGAGATATCAACAGATGTGGATGATGATAAAAGGGCAGTCTATTTTACACAGGGAAAACTTGGAATGTACGTCAGAATGGCTCTTATAATGAAACTGCTCGGAGTGGAGGTATAAAAATGATAAATGTAAGCAAGATAAAAAAAGGGATTGTTATTGACCATATTGCTGCAGGGCATGGATATGAGATGTTTAAACAACTCCATTTAGATGAGATAGAAGACGTTGTCCTACTGCTTAGAAATGTACCAAGTCACAAAAAGGGCAAAAAAGACGTGATAAAAATAGAAACTGATTTAGACCTTGATTTTACAATTTTAGGGCTTGTCGACCCACATATAACCGTAAATTATATAGAAAACGGAGAAAAAGTAAAAAAAGAAAAATTAACTTTGCCAAAAAAGGTAACAGGAATTTTACAATGTAAAAATCCAAGATGTATCACACAGTTTGAAAAGGTCGATGAAATAACCTTCTATCTGGCAAACGAAGAAAAAAGGGAATACCGATGCGAATACTGCGACAGCAGAACAAAATTGGTGGAAAAGTAAAATGAAAAAACTTTTTAAAAATCTTAGATTAATCGATGCCGATGGTGAATTTTTGGGAGATATGCTCGTTGAAGCCGGCAAAATAGAAAAAATAGGTAAAAATATTGATATTGATGAGGAATGTGAAAGGATAGATTTAAAGAACAAGACAGCTCTTACAGGGTTTATAGATATGCACTCCCATTTCAGAGACCCCGGCTTTACCTATAAAGAGGACATAATAACAGGTTCAAAGGCCGCATTAAAAGGAGGATATACGACTGTCTGTGCCATGGCAAACACAAAACCTGTTACTGACAGTAAAGACGTTTTGGAATACGCAGTAAATAAAGCAAAAAACGCAGACCTTATAAATTATATTCCAATAAGTGCAATAGGAAAAAATCTGGAAGACAAAGAACTTGTGGATATTAAAGAAAACCTAAAGTACACAAGACTTTTTTCAAATGACGGAAAAACCGTTCTTTCAGATGAATTTATGGAAAAGGCGCTTATAAAAAGCAGGGAAATGAACTTCCTTTTGCTAACCCACTGTGACCCTGAGGAAGAAATAATTGAGAGGGACTTAAAGCTGCTTGAAAAGGTAGGGGGAAATTTGCACATATGCCATATAAGCACTAAAAAATCACTGATACTCATAAAAAAAGCGAAAGAAAAGGGGCTTAATGTTACGTGCGAAATAACACCGCACCATACTTATTCCTACAATTTAGACTATAAAGTCGCACCGAAAATCGGAACAAAAGAGGATAATGAATATTTAATTGAGGGAATAAAAAACAAAGATATTGACATTCATGCCACAGACCACGCTCCACACTCAAAAGAGGATAAAGAAAAAGGAGCACCTGGAATTGACAATATAGAAGTTGCATTTGCAATGTTAAATTATATCTACGACAAAAACGACATACCAATACAAAGACTTTTAGATATGATGTCAAAAAGGCCCGCTGAAATTTTAAGGTTAAAAAAAGGACTTTTTAAAGAGGGGTATGACGCCGATTTTGTTATTGCCGATTTAGATTACAGGGGAATTATTGATAAAGATAAATTTATATCAAAATCGAACAACACACCTTATGACAAAAAAGAAATAAAAGGTAACATTTTACAAACGTACGTTGGGGGAGAAAGAAAATGGTAATAGACAAATTATATGAAAAAGCAAAGAAAAACACAGCCGTATGCCTCGGGCTTGACACAAAGGAAGATTTTCTTCCAAAGTATATTCAAAAAAAGGATATGTCGCTTGCTGAAAAGTATCTCGAGTTTAATAAAAAGATAATAGATGCGACAAAAAACGATGTGGCATGTTATAAGGTGCAGATAGCCTGTTATGAGGCACTTGGACTTGAGGGACTTAAATGTTACAGTAAGACACTTAAATATATAAAACAGACAGACAATATCGTTATCGCAGACGTAAAAAGAGGAGATATATCTTCCACCGCACAAATGTATGCCACAGGGCACTTCAGCGGAGATTTTGAGGCTGATTTTATAACCGTCAACACGTACATGGGAGAAGATGCGATAAGCCCTTACTTTGATTATGTAAAAAACAACGAAAAGGGGATATTCGCCCTTGTAAAAACTTCGAATAAGTTAGGATATCAAATTCAAGATTTAAAATGTGAAGATGAAAGCCTTGTATATGAAAATATGGCAAAGTTAGTGGATAAGTGGGGAAGTGATTTTATAGGAAAGTGCGGATATTCTTCTATCGGAGCGGTGGTAGGGCTTACATATCCAAAGGAATTTGAAAAGATAAAAGATATTATGAAAAACACTTTTTTCTTAATACCCGGCTACGGCGCACAAGGCGGCACAGGAAAAGATATCGCAAATATATTTAAAGACGGAATATGCGGAGTTGTAAACTCCTCGAGGGGAATCATTGCATCACACAAGAATAAGGTAGAAACCGAAAGTTTTACGGATATAACGATGAAAGCGGTAAAAGACATAAAAGAGGATATAAACCAATGGCTGAAATAATATACAATAAAAAGAAAGCGGATAATATCTATAAAATGAAGATACGGGGGGAATTTAAGGGAAAACAGGGACAGTTTTATATGATAAAAAGTGAGAATACCTTTTTAAACAGACCTATAAGCATTCACGATATAGACGGTGATGGGATAACATTTTTATATCAGGTAAAGGGAGAGGGGACAAAGTATTTTTCAAAATTAAATGAAGGAAATGAAATAAAGCTTTACGGACCACTTGGAAACCACTTTGAACTCCCAAACGAAAACCTAACGCTTATAGGAGGGGGAATCGGAACGGCACCGCTTTATTTAGTGGCAAAGAGATTTAAGGAAAAATATCGGGATAAAAAGTTGGCAGTATATTTAGGCTTTACAAAAGAATCATACGAAACTGAGATATATAGTAAGCTGGCAGATGAACTTTACATAGATATAGGCGGAATAATAACCAATAAGGTGAAAATAGCAGATGACACCACGTATTTTGCCTGCGGACCTGAAATAATGATGAAAAGTGCTTGGAAAAGGATACACAGTGATAAACTGTTCGTTTCTCTTGAAAGCAAGATGGCGTGCGGAGTCGGGGCGTGTCTTGGATGTAACATAGAAACAAAAGGCGGTAATAAGAAGGTGTGCAAGGACGGTCCTGTCTTTAATGCGGCGGAGGTGTACGATGAGTAGTTTAAGTGTAAATTTCCTGGGAAAAGAATTTAAAAACCCGATAGTTGCTGCAAGCGGAACGTTTGGGTTTGGAAGAGAATACAACAAATTCTTTGATATATCAAAAATAGGCGGAATATGCTCGAAAGGGCTCACGCTAAATGCACAAAGCGGAAATACGGGAGAGAGAATTTTTGAATCAAGCGGAGGTGTTATCAACTCGATCGGACTCGAAAACCCGGGTGTAAAAGGCTTTATAGATGGTGAACTTGAATTTATGCAAGAACTAAACACAAATATAATCGTAAACTACGGAGCACATTCTATAGAAGATTTTATTGAAGGGATAGAGCTTTTAAACAAAGAAGATATTGACTTTATAGAACTTAATATATCCTGTCCCAATGTAAAAAAGGGGGGCATGGCATTTTGCATGGAGGAAGAAAGTGCATATAATGTTACAAAAAAAGTAAAAAATGTATCAAAGCATAAGATAATAGTTAAGCTTTCGCCAAATGCCCCGTCAATCGTAAATATAGCAAAGGCTGTGGAAGAGCTGCGGGAGATGCAGATTACATATCTGAACAAGGCGCATGATACG
>CAMSGF010000090.1 GCA_947058225.1 uncultured Eubacteriaceae bacterium | reverse complement strand
GAAAAATCTATTATTCGCATTTTCCCTCACAGAACACGTATTTATAACTATTATATCAGCTTTTTTTTCATCATCTGTCCTATTATATCCCTTTTCTTCCAATATCCCGCTGATTTTTTCGCTGTCATTTTCATTCATCTGACACCCGAATGTCATTATTAAGTATTTCTTCATCTATTTTTCCTTTTTTTCTATAATAATAAGCCTTGGAGAAGTATCTTTTCTTAAAAAATGTGCAATATGTATAACATCGTATTTATCCCTGTCAAGTGCCGATAAGAACATCTTTATCGCAGTGTATTCCTCAATTCCCCCATCGTGAGCAAGATAAGAACAAATCGTTACAAACCCGCCCATTTCCAACAATTCAAGCACATCGCTTAACGCACCTATGACGTCTTTTCGATTTGTAACAACACTTTTGTCACTTCCAGGAAGATACCCGAGATTAAACACTGCCGCCTTAATATTTTTCTTAACATATTTTCTTATATTTTTATGATTATCATTTATAAGAGTAACATTTTCTATGTTATTTTCCTTTAACAATGCTCTCGTATTTTTTAAAGCCTCTTTTTGTATATCAAAGGAATAAACTTTTCCCTCTTTTCCTGCTCTCTTTGCTAAAAAAAGCGTGTCGTTTCCGTTTCCCATCGTCATATCAACGCACACATCACCTTTTTTTATTCCCTCTTTTATAAAAACATTTGCTATTTCAACCACATTTTTTATCATTTTTTATTCCCTTTTCTCACTCGCACAGCCGCCTGAAAATAGCTTTATCCCATCGACGTATATTCCCTTTGTCTTGCTTATATTTTGAGCATCATAAATACTGTTTATAAGTTTATTATCTTCCCACTCATTAAATATGGACTTTAACATCTTTTTTCTCTCTAAACTGTCCTCGCCTGAATATATAACATATTGCACCATTCTCTCCGTTCCATAAAATGCAACAGCTCTGAGGAGTGCATCGTACATAACATCATCATCTATATTAACCTTGATATTTCTTATGGTTATATATCCACCCATTATTTCAAATGTAACATATCCCATAACTCCTTTGTTTGTCATAAGCACATAAAAATTATCGTCTTTAAATTTCAAACCGTTTTTTGATAATAAATTTCTGAATTCTTCAGTTCCCTTTTTTATGAAAAAATCCACCTTGTTACCTCCTTTTCTCATAAAGCTTCTTTATTTCCTTTTTTGAAAGAAGCCTGCTCTCCCCTTCTTTTAAATCTCCAAGGTTAAGACCGCCTTCCATAGTCCGCTTTAACGTCAAAACGCTGTGTCCAACCCTTTCAAACATTCTCTTTACCTGTCTTTTCCTTCCCTCTGTCAAAGTTATCTCAACCAACGAATTGTTCCCTTTTTTCTTTATAAGCCTTAATTTTGCTCTCGCAGTCTTCTTTCCGTCTAACATAACTCCCTTTTTTAGCTTGTCCAGTTCAGAGGAAGTAATGTGTCCTTTTACAAGAGCCTCATAGCTTTTTTCCATCTCAAAGCTTGGATGTGTCAAAAAATTCGTCAAATCACCGTCATTTGTAAGTATTATAAGCCCAGTCGTATCTTTGTCAAGCCTACCGACCGGAAACAGCCTGTATTTTTTATCTCCAATTAAATCAACAACCGTCTTTTCCCCGTATTTACTGCTTGCTGCGGAAATCACACCTGATGGCTTATTAAGCATATAATATACCTTTGTATCCTCTATCTTAATTACCTTTCCCCTTAACCTAACCTCATCATTTTCAGTATCTATTACAGTAGCAAGGTCTTTTACCCTTTTTCCGTTTACACTAACCTCTCCAAGCAAAATCAAATTTTCTGCCTTTCTCCTTGAACACACTCCGCACGAGGATAAATACCTGTTTATTCTCATTTTTTCTGACATTATTTTACCCTTTTATAACAAATATCTGTTACTTTTATTTTTATTCTATTATACTAAATTCTATATTCCTTTTCAAATAAGAAATATTTATAACTTCAATTCTTACACTGTCGCCCATACGATAAATTTTTCTGAAATCTTTCCCCATAACCAAAAACCTTTTTTCATCGTATATATAATAATCATCTTTTATCGAAGACAGAGGAACAAAACCCTCTATCCCATTATTTATTTCAACAAAGATATTTGATTTATTTACCCCGCTTATAACCCCATCGTATTCTTCACCCAAATGCCCAGACATATATTTAACCATCATTATCTTATCGGCAGCTCTTTCGACTTCTTCACTTCTGACTTCCGTATTTGACAGATGCTTACACTTTTTATTCAGTATAGCCTTTTTAGCATCGAGGTTATCAAAATTTATATTTCCATCTATTATATCAGAAAGTATCCTATGTATAATCAAATCAGGATAACGCCTTATTGGAGAAGTGAAGTGAGTATAATATCTCTTTGCAAGTGCAAAATGACCTTTATTTTCCGCAGTATACTCTGCTTTTTTCATACATCTTAAAAGAACCCTTTTTAAAAGACTTTCTTCATTTTTTCCCTTTATCTTTTCCAAAAAAGCACAAAGCTCGCTTCCGTAATACTCTTTATGAAGTCTTAATTTATATCCAAGTGCATTTGAAAGCATTGAAAAATTCTTTAATTTTTCCATATCTGGTTCATCGTGTGCCCTGAACACTCCGTTTACCCCGGTATGCACAAAGTATTCACACGCACAGGTATTTGCAGCAAGCATAAACTCTTCGATTATCCTCTCTGCCACACCCCTCTCTTTAAGTCTGACATCTATAACTTCATCTAAATCATCGTTCATAACGATTAAGGTTTCTTTCGTATCAAAATCTATACTTCCCTTTTCCTTTCTCTTCTTCTCTAAAAGAAAGGCAAGTTCTTTCATAAGAATCAAATCATCTTCAAAGGTATAATACTTTTTATCAAGTCCCTCTTTTTTATCAAACAACTCATTGACATAATCGTAAACAAAGCGTGCCTTTGATTTTATAACAGATTTATAAAATTTATAATCTATTATTTTTCCATTTTTGTTTATCGTCATATCACAGGTGAACGTAAGCTTATCTTCACCCTCATTTAAGCTGCATAAATTCTCACAAAGTTCTCTTGGAAGCATGGGGATTACACCTGTCGGAAAATACACGCTGTTTCCCCTTTCAAACGCCTCTTTATCTATATTGGTATCTTCCCTTACATAAAAAGAAACATCTGCAATGCTTACCTTTAGGTTGTAATTTTCATCTGTTTTTCTTATACTCACAGCATCGTCTAAATCTTTAGCATCAATTCCGTCAATCGTAAATACATTTTCATCTCTTAAATTTATTCTGTTTTCTTTTTCCTTTGAAGTATCAAGTTTTGTTAGTTCTTTAGCCTCTTTTAAAGCCTTTTTGGAAAATTTATTCGGCAGTTCATATTCACTTATTAAAGAAAGTATCTCTATGTTCTTATCATTTTTGTTCCCTATTTTTTCTACTAACTTCCCTCTCCAATCTCCCCTTTTAATAAGCGGATATTCTATAAGACATACCTTTACGATATCACCCGCCTTAAGCTTTTTACTGTCTTTTTTATCAAGGATAATTCGATGCTTAAACCTCTTATTACTAGGTATTACACAAGATAAATCTCTCTTTTTTTCGACCGTACCGACAACTTTTCTATCATTCTTATTTAGTATCTTAACAATTCTTCCCGATGCTTTCTTCCCCTCTCTTTCAGATTTTGTCATTAAAACCAAAACCTCATCACCGTCAAATACGTTTTTCGCATTTCTTCCGAGAACGAATATATCATTTTGAAGTCCATCTACACGAACAAACCCAAAATTAAGCCCACCTATCTCAAATATACCCTGATATAGAATATTGCCGATAATATAGTATTTATCATCAATTACAACCGCCTTATTTTCCCTTACCAATTCCTTTAAAACAAAGTGAATTTTATTTTTATCTTCCTTTGATTTTACATCAAAAACAGTATAGAAATCTTTTATATAAAATCCGCTATACTTTTCATTTAACATTATATTTATTATCTGTTCTTTATAAAAATTTAAGTCCATAAATTTATTATATACTATTTTTATAAATTTTAATAGAAAGAGTAATAAAAAACGGACATATCTTGTTTAAACAGGTCCGTTTTTGTAAAAATTTATTTTACTTTCACTTTAATCTTCTTTGTAAAAACACTGTAAAAAGGAGAATTAACACTCCTTACCTTGTAATAATAGGTTTTCTTTTTCTTGATTTTCTTATCAATGTATTTATTCTTCGTTGTCGTTATAATCCTTTTGTACTTTCCGTCTTTCTTGGTACTTCTGTAAATTTGATATTTCTTTGAAGTATTGTTTTTATTAAACGTAATAATTGCTCTCGGTTTTCCTTTTACCTTTCTTCCCTTTGCTTTAAAGTTCTTAGGATAATAAGGAAATCTATTCCCGTTTACATATGCCCTTCCGTCAATTATCGTTAAAGTGACAGTCCCAACCGCATAAGTCCCGTAAACCTTAGACTTTGCTTTACTTAAATTTGTTAATGCTTCTTTATGTGGATGCCCGTAAGAATTTTTCTTCGCACAGGATATAACAGAAATAGTCGGAGTTACTTTATTTAAAAATTTAAGACTGCTGCTGTATTTAGAACCATGATGAGCAACTTTCCCAGGAGTTATTTGGTAAAATGCAGAGACCTTCTAAGATGGAAGGTAT
>CAMSGF010000089.1 GCA_947058225.1 uncultured Eubacteriaceae bacterium | reverse complement strand
AGCTGGCTGTTGCTTCCTGTCTTATTGTCTGCCATCTTTATTTACCTCCACTCCTGTCCAAAAATACCTATTATAAGCTTTCTCCGAGTGCATTCATTTTCCTTATCTTACAGTATGTTAGGATAATGACAAAATCACATACTGCCATCTTCGGTTTATAATTTACCAAGTCGAAGACACCAAGGTAAATTTACCTGCTTAAATTGACACCTTATGCACTTCGCAGGTCAAGTGCTCTCGGCGAGCCGCTTAAATTACGCAGCTAAAGATAATCTTGTGTTATCAGTTATTTTAAGTTTGCTTTTTTTAAAGATTAAAGCTCATCTACTCGCTTACTTATCTTCAGTACCCCTGTCGAAACCATTGCGTCCCCATTAATACCTGTTTTTGAAATTTCTTTCAATATCTCTTGTAGCGTCCTTTTTCTTTAAAGATTCTCTCTTGTCATAAAGTTTTTTTCCCCTTGCAAGAGCGATGTCCATTTTAACATAACTTTTTACCAAATGCAAATTAAGGGGAATGAGAGTATACCCCTTTTGCTCCAAAGACTGCCTAATGTAGCGAATTTCCCTCTTATGAAGCAAAAGCCTTCTTATGCGAAGAGGGTCCACGTTGTATCTGTTTCCCATCTCATAAGGGCTTATGTGCATATTATAAACAAACACCTCCCCACCCTTTACATTCGCATAAGCATCGGACAAATTCGCCCTTGAATTTCTTATCGACTTAACTTCCGTTCCCTTTAATTCTATTCCCGCCTCGTATACCTTTTCTATAAAATATTCATGTGCAGCCCTTTTGTTATTAACTAATATCTTTACATCTTCAACCTTCATTTTACATCCCCATAATATTAAAAAGAATTGCAAAATAATGTAAAATCGTGCCGGCTAATACAAATAAATGCCAAATTGAGTGCATATATCTGTACTTATTTTTAACGTAGAAAAACACTCCGCCCGTATACATAACTCCTCCCAAAACGAGAAGAACCAAACTTAAAACAGAAAGTGCGTTTATAAGGGGTTTTAGTGTAAATATAACCATCCACCCCATAACCAAATACAATACAAGCGACATCTTCTCAAACTTTTTAAGGCTTATAGCATTTAAAACTATCCCGACAATCGCACATAACCATATTATTCCAAAAACAATATATCCTGTCGTTCCTCCAAGACTTACAAGCGTAAACGGAGTGTACGTTCCTGCAATTAAAAGAAATATACTGCAATGATCAAATATCCTTAGTATCTCTTTAACCTTTGGATTTGAAATAGAATGATAAAGCGTAGATGCGAGATAAAGCAAAATCATAGTCGCACAAAAAATCGCAGAACTGACCACTGCCAAAGCATTCGCATACACTGCACTAAGGACAATCAACACCGCTCCCCCTGCACATGCAAAAGCTATTCCAACCCCATGAGAAACTGAATTAAAAATCTCTTCTCCAAGAGTATACCTCTTATTTAAACTGTTTTTATCTGCCATATTGCACCTCCCTTTAATTTTTTCTCTTTGCAAGATACTTCGTGAATTCTTTTAAAAATTCTCCTTTTTCTCCAAATATCTCAAGACTTTTAAAAGCTGACCTTTCAAGTTCATCAACCTTTCTTAAAGACTCCTCCATTCCATAAACACTCGTATATGTCATCTTATTATTTTCTTCATCCGAACCGATATTTTTCCCAAGCTCTTTGCTGTCACCTATTACATCGAGTATATCATCGACAACCTGAAACATAAGTCCGATTGAATATGCAAATTCTCTTAGTGAAACCTCTTCCTCCTTACTAAAACCTGCCGCAAACCCTGCACTTAAAACGCTCGCCCTAAGCAAAGCTCCCGTCTTATTCGTATGTATGAAATCAAGATTTTCTTTGTTTGGACTTTTATTCTCACATTCCATATCCATAACCTGACCTGAAACCATCCCATAAACTCCTGCCGCATTTGCAATTTCAGCCATCGCAAGAATATATCCATCTTTATTATGTGCATTTGACAAACCCTTTATCATATTTTCATAAGCGTAATTTAAAAGTCCGTCCCCTGCAAGAAGCGCCATAGCTTCCCCGTATACCATATGATTTGTAGGCTTTCCTCTTCTTAACTCATCATTATCCATACATGGAAGGTCATCGTGTATAAGTGAATACGTATGAATCATCTCGATTGATGCCATAAGAGGATATATATCCGTTTCCGCAAGAGAATCAAACATCCTCGCCGTCTCAAGCATAAGTATCGGTCTTATCCTCTTTCCCCCCGCACTTAGCGAATAGTTCATACTCTCGAATATTACACCGGGCTTACCGTCTTTTGAAAGACTTTTATCTAAAATATCTTCGACTAAATATTTCCTAAGTCTTAATTCTTTTTTTATATCCATTTTATTCCTCTTCTTCTATATCAGAATCAAAGTCCTCAAGCGTTTCACCGACTAATATTTTAACCTTCTCCTGTGCCTTTTTAAGAGTTTCATCAAGCTCCTTTGAAAGTTTGCCTGCCTCCTCATATAAGTCAACTGCTTCCTCCAAATCAATATCCCCCTCTTCCATCTTGTTACTTATCTCTTCCAAACGGTTTAAATTTTCTTCAAACGTCTTTTTATTCTCACTCATCTTTATTCTCCTTTATCTCTTCTATTACTGCCGTAACATTTCCATCATTCATTAATATATCGACATTTTCATTTTCCCTTACATCTTTTACACTTTTTACAACCTTATCATTACATCTTACAATCGAATATCCTCTTTTTAAAACACTCATAACCGAATAGCTTTCTATCAGCTTTTTTGCCATATCAAGTCTGTTTTCCTTGCCATTTAACAATACATTATAACTCTTTGCTATATTATTCTTTAAATAATCAACCTGAAATAAAAAATTATTTAACATCATCTCAGGTCTTTTCATTACAGGCTTATTTATTATATTATCAAAGCGTGATTTATATTCTTCTATTTTTCCTATAATCTGTCTTGTGATTATATTTTGAAGGTGGACTGCCTCAAGCTTCATATCTTCAATGGGCATACTCACCCTCTCTGCTGCAACTGATGGGGTCGGAGCCCTTAAATCACTGACAAAATCGCATATAGTAAAGTCCGTTTCGTGTCCGACTGCACTTACTACCGGTATCTCGCTGTCATAAACTGCCTGTGCAACAACCCTTTCGTTAAACGCCCAAAGTTCTTCTATACTTCCCCCTCCCCTGCCTGTTATTATAACATCTGCCAGTTTCAACCTGTTCACATCATAAATCATCTGTGCGACCTGTTCAGCCGCGTCAACGCCTTGCACTTTCACAGGACAGACTATTATTTGTATAAACTTATTTCTCCTGCTTATTACACTTATTATATCCCTTACGGCTGCACCTGTCGGAGAGGTTATAACAGCGACTTTTTTTGGAAATTGAGGTATTGGTTTCTTTAGATTTTCCTCAAAATACCCCTCATCTTTTAAGGTGTTCAAAAGCCTTGTATATTCCTCATAAAGCTTTCCAAGACCTTTTCTTGTAACCTCTTTTACATAAAGCTGATACGCCCCGTTTTTTTCAAAAACAGATATATACCCGTCTATAATAACGTTCATCCCGTCTTCTATATCAAAAGAAAGAGAGTATGTATCACCCCTAAACATTACACAGTTTAATTTAGCGTATTTATCCTTTAGGGAAAAATACAAATGTCCGCTGGAATGACGTTTAAAATTGGATATTTCACCCTCAACCCTAAGCCCTGATAACATATCATCGTATTCCAGCACAGTCTTTATATACCTGTTTACGTCCTTTACGCTAAGCACAATCCCGCTATTCATTCTCTTCTCCCTTTTTTTCCATATACACTGAATGTAACACTCCGTTTACAAAAGAAACTTCCTTTTCATCCGCATAAATACCCGCAATTTTCACCGCCTCATTTAAAGCAATTTTAGGCGGAATAGAATCGTTATATATAATCTCATAAATACCAAGTCTTAAACATATAAGCACCTGAGTTGACAATCTTGAAAATTCTATATCGATTATTTTTTCTTTTATTATACTGTCTATATCCTCTATATTATCCAAAATTCCCTGAATACTCTCCCTCACATATTCCCTTTGCACACCCCTTAAATCTTCTTCGTCCAAAAGAGATATGTATCTCGTTTCAAAGTCATCGTGAAAGCCCATTTGAAACAATATCTTATACATTTTTTCTCTTGCCACTTCCCTTTTCAAGATAATCACCTCCTTTATTTTGGCTAAAATTATAACATATTTAAGATTAAATTAAAATAAGTTTGTCTATATTAATATTTCTTTTTGTAAAATAGTTTTTATCTCTTTTGCACTTCCTTAAATAACACAAAAATTTTTTCTTTATGTTATTTTAGTAAATTCATCACATTAAAATTTACATTTTTTTAATATTTTTCTTAATATTAAAATAAAAAAATACCGATTTAAACAAAAAACTGATTTTAAATACCTGCCCATTAATCAATATAAACGATATTATTTTATTCTACATCTTATACAAATGCTCTTTTGTTAAATTATATTTTGCAATTTTTTTCTTTTCCCGCATACAAAATAAACAATTTTCTATATGTAACTTTTAGCAAATATAAAAATTATTATTTTATTTTTATATTTTATATAAATACATTTTTAATAATACAGATTTCCCATTCCTGTTTCTGAATCCACTCATAAAAAC
>CAMSGF010000088.1 GCA_947058225.1 uncultured Eubacteriaceae bacterium | reverse complement strand
TATTCAACAACAGCTTTTGCCAAAATATGACCACTTGATTTTTCAACCGTGTAAAACACCTTCTATTTTTATATTAGTGACAGCAGCACCGGGAAGTGAAGAAAGCATTATTCTTCTAAGGGAATTACCAATAGTTATTCCGTATCCCCTTTCAAGCGGTTCAACCACAAATTTTCCATACGTGCCGTCTGCACTGATTTCTGCTATTTCAATTTTAGGTTTTTGAAATTCTAACATATAAACCCTCCCAATATTTGTATTACCAAACCTATACGGGTATTTAAAACACTACTTAGAATAAAGTTCTACGATTAAATGGTCCTCAATAGGGATATCAATATCTTCTTTTGTCGGTGTGGCAGTCATAGTGCCTTCCATCTTTTCAAGGTCCACACTGACAAATCCGGGAGCAACTTTTCCTTCTGTTGCTTCCACAATATCTTTAAATTTATTCGAGCGTCTTGAAGCATCCTTAACTTTGATGACATCTCCCTCTTTTACGATTAATGACGGAATGTTTACTTTCTTTCCGTTTAATGTATAGTGGTTATGTCTTACGAGCTGTCTTGCTTCCTTTCTTGAAGTAGCAAAGCCCATTCTGTAAACTACATTATCAAGTCTTGATTCAAGAAGGGATAAAAGATTTTCCCCTGTCATCCCCTGTTTTCTCGCTGCTCTGTCAAAATATAGTCTAAATTGCTTTTCTAAAACGCCGTAAATTCTCTTTACTTTTTGTTTTTCTCTAAGCTGAATACCATATTCGCTCATCTTTGAACCACGACTTCCATGTTGTCCCGGAGCGGTTGGTCTTCTCGTTAGAGCACATTTTTCAGAATAACATCTTTCACCTTTTAGAAAGAGCTTTTCTTTTTCTCTTCTGCAAAGCCTACAAGATGCTTCAGTATATCTTGCCATAATTATATATTTACCTCCATATTATACTCTTCTGCGTTTTGGTGGTCTGCAGCCGTTGTGTGGGATTGGTGTCACATCTTTGATTGATATAACATTTAATCCGGCTGTTTGAAGCGCTCTTATGGCAGCTTCCCTTCCAGAACCCGGTCCTTTTACAAACACATCAACAGTCTTTAGGCCATGTTCCATAGCTCTTTTAGCCGCTTCTTCTGCTGCATTTTGTGCTGCATAAGGTGTGCTTTTTCTTGAACCTTTAAAACCAAGTTCGCCTGCACTTGACCAAGATAGAGCGTTTCCTGCAGTATCTGTCAATGTAACAATAGTATTATTAAAAGTTGAACGAATATGAGCCTGTCCTTTCTCAATATTCTTCTTAACTCTTCTCTTCCCTCTTCTAACTTTCTTTTGAGCCATATTTCTCCTCCTTAACTAAAGACTAAAAAGCAGCCTTTTTACTCTTTCTGCTTACAGTTTTCTTAGGTCCTTTTCTCGTTCTGGCATTAGTCTTAGTTTTTTGTCCTCTTACAGGCAGGCTTCTTCTGTGACGCATACCTCTGTATGAGCCAATTTCCTGAAGTCTTTTAATATTTAGGGATATTTCTCTTCTTAAATCCCCTTCAACTTTAACTTGTTCATCAATTAATGAACGAAGTTTATTAATTTCTGCTTCTGTTAAATCCTTAACTCTTGTATCAGGATTTATATCAGCTTGTTTTAAAAGCTTATTTGAAGTAGACTGACCAATTCCAAAGATATAAGTTAATCCTATTTCAACTCTTTTATCTCTTGGTAAATCTACGCCGGCTATTCTTGCCATTAATTGTACCTCCGAATTTTAATTTGATTTATATAAAAACTTGACCAATATTAACAGCCGCCGTCAAGTTGTTATATTCTTGTTTTTTAACCTTGTTTTTGCTTATGCTTTGGATTTTCACAAATAACCATAACCTTGCCTTTGCGTTTAATGACTTTGCATTTTTCACACATTGGCTTTACACTGGGTCTTACTTTCATTTTATTACCTCCGAATTATCTGCCTTTTTCTCTCCATATGATTCTTCCCTTTGTCAAATCATAAGGAGAAAGTTCAAGTCTTACTTTGTCGCCGGGAAGAATTTTTATATAATTCATCCTAAGCTTACCGGATATATGAGCGGTTATTTCATAACCGTTATCCAACTTAACCTTAAAAGTTGTATTTGGCATAGCTTCCGTAACTATACCTTCAGCTTCCACATAATCACTCTTACTCACTAATTACACAACCTCCTAAAAATATTAATTCTTTTCAAGTTTTTCTAATTCATTGCGTAAATAAGTATTAGTTATCTTTTCATTTGCTTTTATTTTATCACAAATACCCTCAATTTGTAATGACGTTATCTTTAAATGCTTAACCTTTTTTTTCTTTGGATTTTCTATGCGTCTTAATTTTCCGTTTGCGATAAAAACATAATCACTGTCTATAATACTCATAACAACGAAGAGTTTTCCTTTATCTCTGCCGGCATTTGACAGGACTATTTTTCCAAGTAAATCATCTTCCATATATAACCTCTTATAACACAGTAAGCAGTATCGGCTCTCCATCGGTTATCGCAACCGAATGTTCATAATGAGAGGATAGGCTTTTATCTTTTGTGACAACTGTCCAGCCGTCACTTAAAACATTTACTTCTTCTCCTCCCATATTGACCATAGGTTCAATCGCAAGACACATTCCCTTTATAAGTCTTGGGCCTTTTATACCTGTATCATAATTTGGGATAGATGGGTCTTCGTGCATATTCTGTCCGACACCATGACCTGTATAATCTTTTACTACACTAAAGCCATTTTCTTCAACATAGCCTTGTATAGCCCTTTGAACATCTACTAATCTATACCCTTTTTTACAATACTTCAAACCCTCATAAAAACTTTGTCTTGTAACATCGATAAGCTTTTTTGCATCATCACTTATCTTTCCTACAGGATATGTCTTTGCACTGTCCCCGCAATAACCGTTGTAGAAACTTCCTATATCCACACTTACTATATCGCCTTCATTTAAAATAGTCTTTTTATCTGGAATACCATGAACAACCTGTTCGTTAACCGAAGTACAAATATTTTTAGGATATCCCATGTAATTTAAAAATGCGACTTTTGCATTGTTTGAATGGATAATATCTCTTGCTGCTTCATCTAATTCCAATGTAGAAACTCCGGGCTTAATTAACTTTTTTACCGCCTCGTGAGCCTTGGCAGTTATCTTTCCTGCCATTCTCATCTGTTCTACTTCGTAATCTGATTTAATTATTATCATCGTCTAGCACTCGTCTAATATCTTAAAAATATCCTTTGATACTTCTTCAACAGACCTTGAACCGTCAACATTTTTCAATATGTTTTTCTTTTCATAATACTCTATTAACGGCTTTGTCTTTGATTCGTATTCATCAAGTCTTTTTTGAACAGTTTCTTCTTTATCATCATCTCTTTGATATAACTGTCCGCCACATTTATCACAAACGCCGTCTTTTTTTGGAGGATGAAATTCAGTGTGATACGTCTGTGAACAGTCTTTACACATTCTTCTTCCGACAATTCTCTTTACAAGAAGGGAATAATCGGCATTTATGCATAAAGCTACGTCTAACTTTTCATTTCTTGCGGATAAAAACTTATCCAACGCTTCAGCCTGAGCCACAGTTCTTGGAAAACCATCCAACATATATGAATCCATGTCTTTTAACAAATCTTCCACCATAGCTATTGTCACTTCATCGGGAACTAACTCTCCCTTATCCATATATTCCTTTGCTTTCTTTCCAAGAGGAGTTTCTTCTCTTAAATTCTTTCTGAAAATATCTCCTGTTGAAATGTGCGGAATATTATATCTGTCAACAACATCTGCCGCCTGTGTGCCTTTTCCGGCTCCCGGAGGGCCTAAAAGTATCAATTTCATTTTTTATTCCTCCTATTTTAAGAATCCCTGATAGTTTCTCATAATCATTTGCTGTTCAAGCTGTTTTACCAATTCCAAAGCAACTCCGACAACAATCAATAAACTCGTTCCGCCAAATTGTAAACTTAAATTCATTACATTACCGACTATTATAGGCAGTACGGCAATAACCGCCAAAAAGATACTTCCTGCAACCATAAGTCTGTTTAATGTTCTTTGAAGATAAGTTACAGTGCTGGCTCCGGGTCTTATTCCCGGAATAAATCCACCGTATTGCTTTAAGTTATCTGCAACATCTTGCGGATTGAATGTAACAAGTGTATAAAAATACGTGAAGAACACAATCAAAATTACATATATTATAGTAGTGCTTGTCTTTCCCCATTCAAGCGCTGATTTTAACCATGTAAATACCGCTGAATTTGGAAAGAATGAAGCAAGTGTTGATGGAAACATCGTTATTGTACTGGCAAATATTATAGGCATAACCCCTGATTGATCAAGCTTTAGAGGAATATGGGTATTTTGCCCGCCGTACATCTTTCTTCCGACAACTCTCTTTGCATATTGAACGGGAATTTTTCTCGTTCCTTCCGTCATTTCAACCACTCCGGCAATAACGAATAGCACAAATATTGCAAAAGCTATCAACATTACAGCTGAAATTGCTCCGGAATTAAACTGTTCGTATAAGTATTCAATTCCCGATGGAATTCTCGTGACGATACCTGCAAAGATAAGCATTGAAATACCGTTTCCGATTCCGTATTCTGTAATATTTTCACCAAGCCACATTAAGAATGCAGTTCCTGCCGTTACGGAAAGCACAACCATTGCCATCGTAAATCCCGTTGCAGGTTCAAGAATTAGTTAAAACTGCTGCTTGGTATGACAATGAAATGAGTTTCACTGCTCAATT
>CAMSGF010000087.1 GCA_947058225.1 uncultured Eubacteriaceae bacterium | reverse complement strand
CCATTTGAACCTGCTCTTTTTTGTGGGCTAGGTTTGTTAGGTGTGTTTTGAATATTATTTACAGGTCTTTGTGCATTATTTGCATTTTGCTTTTGTCTTGAAGGTTGTGCCACTGCATTTCTGTTGTCATTTCCTAAATTATTATTTTGTATTCTCTGTGCTGCATTTCCATCATTTTTAAAACTTCTTCTGTCAACGACCTGTGTTCTTTCATTATTTTGACTTCTCCTTTGTTTGTTTAATTGTTGCACAGGTTGTTTATAATCTGCACTATGTTCAAAGTTTCTTTCATCAAAGTCCGCATATTCATTGTAATTATTAGGGATGGAATTATTATTTGCACCGAATATTTCATCAAAATCATCCTGAACATTTTCATCAAGAGGAGTGTTCACATTATCATAAGGGTTTGATGGGATATTTTGATAAACAGGCTCTTCTATCTGTGCTTGTGTTTCTTTTAGTTCTATTTCTCCTATTTCATTTGTTTCATCATACATTTCTTCATCTTCTTCATACCCATACTCATAAGTATACTTTGTATAAAAATAAAGTGCGGCAAAACCTATTGAAATGACATATCCCACAAAGCCGTTATAAAAAAGATAAAAGGCCCCCGTTAAGATAGTGACCACCAATACGGGAGTAAGCACTCTTTTTATAAATTCCTCTTCAAACATATTTTTAAAAAATTTAATTTTAATCACCTAACCTTTATTGTTCAAAACTTTCAATATCATTAGTCATATCAACTTCTTCAGGAGTAAATTTAGTGTATTCTCCGTGGAATGTAAGTTTAACCGTTCCGGTGCTTCCGTTACGGTGTTTTGCTATTATTATTTCAGTCGAATTATCATCTGTATCATCTTTGTAATAATTTTCCCTATATAGTAAAAATACCAAGTCGGCATCTTGTTCTATAGCTCCCGATTCCCTGAGGTCTGAAAGCATAGGGCGTTTGTTCTGTCTTGATTCAGGTGCTCTTGAAAGCTGACTTAGTGCTACAACAGGGCAGTCAAGTTCTTTTGCAAGAGCTTTCAAACTTCTTGAAATAGCAGAAACCTCCTGTTGTCTTGATTCAGTTCTTTCATTCGTTGTAATAAGCTGCAAATAGTCAATGATTATTAAATCAAGCCCTTTTTTTGCCTTTAGCTTTCTGCATTTGCTTCTCATCTCCGATACGGAAATACCGGATGTATCATCAATATATAGCCTTGCACCTTCCTGTTTTATTTCCTGAAATGTATTGATTATCTTTGTCCATTCATCGATTGAGGCTTTTCCGACTTTTATCTTTGAAGAATCTACTTCTGCTTCTGAAGATAAAATTCTGTTGGTAAGCTGAATGGTCGACATTTCAAGGGAAAACAAAGCTACGGTATGACCACCTCTTAAAGCTGCATTTTGAGCGATATTTACCGCAAGAGCAGTTTTACCCATACTAGGTCTTCCTGCAATTAAAATCAAATCACCACGCTGAAATCCTGCCGTTGCAACGTCAATTTCGTGGTATCCTGTTTCAATTCCCGTAATCTGACTTGGGTTTTTATACACTTCCCTAAGCGTTAATACACTCTCTTCAACCGCCTTTGCAAGAGTTACAAATTCAGAGCCTGTCTTATCCATTGAAATGTTATATATACTTCTTTCCGCATCCTCAATAAGTTCTTCAATGGAATTTTTTCCCGAATAGCTTTTTTCAACTATTTCTGATAAGTTATTTATTATCATTCTCCTCATTGCACAATCCTTTACGATTTTGCAATATTCTTCAACGTTTTTTGTGCTTAACACACTATCTGCAATTTCTGCCAAATAAGAAATTCCGCCTATCTTTTCAAATACTTCGTTCTTTTTCAGTTCATCAGACAATGTAATACTGTCGACGGGAGAACCCACCATATTAAGTCTTATTATTGCGGCAAACACACTTCTGTTGTTTGGAGAATGAAAATCTTCTTCCCTTAATATTCCGCTTACGGTGTCAATGCTTTCATTATTTAATACCATACATCCAAGCACGCATATTTCAGCCTGTAGATTATATGGCATTACCTTTTGGGCCAATACCTGACTAGCCAATTTTTATTCACCTACTATATTGATTTTTACACTTGCTTCGATATCAGTAAATAATTTAACCTTTACTTCGTGTTCACCTGAAGTCTTGATGTGGTCACTTAAAACCTTTCTCTTATCAACGCTTATCTTTGCCTGTTCTTTTAAGGCATCAGCAATATCCATTGAGGTTACTGCTCCGTATAGCTTTCCTTCAGGTCCCACTTTTGAAACAATAGTTATAACTAAATCTTCAGCTTCTAATTTTTCTTTAAAATCTACTGCTTCTCTTCTTAATTCTTCTTCGTGTTCCTTTTCATAAGCTATTTCTTCTTCAAGCTTTTTTAAGTTTTCCTTATTTGCAGGAATTGCAAGACCTCTTTTAAGTAAGAAGTTATTGGCATAACCTGTTTTTACATTTTTAATATCTCTGGCTTTACCTAAATTATCTACATCTTGAATTAAAATTACTTTCATATCTTTCCTCCGTTTATTTACAATAGCCTTGTCTATACTCTTAAATAGTCAATAACTATTTTGTATTATATCATATTTTAATTGAAACTTGACTAATTTATATAAAAAAAGTAAAATTATTATTATATTATTAAAAATTTCTAAGGAGAAATCTTATGAAAGTAAGCAAAGATGAAGTTTTATACACAGCCAATCTTGCAAAATTAAAAATAAAAGAAGAAGAAATAGATACATTTATTGAGCAAATGACACAGTATTTATCCTATGCGAATAATCTTGATAAGGTCGACACTGAAAATGTAGAGCCTTTAAGTCACGTTTTAGACGTTGAAAATGTTATGAGAAAAGATGAAATAAAGGAAGGATTAAATATTGAAGAAGCATTAAAGAATGCACCTGAAAAAGAAGGAAGGTGCTTTAAGGTTCCGAAGATGCTTTAAAACTTGGTTAAAAAGATGGATGAAATCAGTGTAAAAATCGCAGCAAAGGTTAATTTAGGATTAGATATCCTAAAAAAAAGAAAAGATAATTATCACAATATACAAACCATAATGCATTCTATTGACATTCATGATAAGCTTGTGTTTAAAAAATCACATAAATTAAATATTACATCTAATAATAAAGATGTTCCGCTTGGAGAGGACAACATTGTCTATCAATGTATAAAAAAGATAGCGAAGGTATCGGGAAATGAGAATAATCTTCTCGATGTTACGATAGATAAGTTTATCCCGATAAGCGCAGGTCTTGGAGGGGGAAGTGCGAATGGCGCAGCCACTCTTATAGCTTACAATGAGCTTTATAATTTAGGCCTAACGAAAGATGAACTTTGCGATATTGCAACTAAAGTAGGAGCGGATATCCCGTTTTTAATTCATTCGGGATGTGCGTTTTGTGAGGGAATAGGTGAAAAAATAAGAAAATTATATCCTATAATCGATATGAATATGGTTTTATGTAAACCTGATTTTGGAGTTTCCACAGCCAAGGCTTATGATTTAATAGACAGATACGGAGTGAAGGAAAAGCCTGATTTTGATATATTGCTGCATGGGCTTTTGGAAAAAGATAAAGAAAAATTAAACAAAGGGCTTATAAATGTATTTGAGCCATATGTATTAAAAAAATATCCCAAAATAAAAGAGATAAAGGATAAGTTTATTTCATACAACGCAAAAGGAGTACAAATGAGCGGTTCAGGTCCGAGCGTATTTGCACTTTTTACTAGTAAAGACGATGCGAAAAAAGCGTATAATGAGATGAAAAAAGAATATTCGCAGGTTTATATAACAAAATTAATCGATGAAAAAAAGGCACTTGAAATAAAATAGTGCTTTTTCTTTTTATTAAAATTATTTATTTAAAGTTTATTTTTTATTGTTTTTTTTGATTTTATTAATTTTTTAAGTCTCGATTTTTTCGTTAAGACTGTAAATTATATACAAATATATTATAAAAAAAGCAATCAAAAAAAGGCAATCACGCATAATAAAAAAATTGTATAATAAAAAAGTAAAAAAAAGGTTTAATGAATTTTAAATAGTAAAACAACATTATAAAAAGCTATAAACAAAATAAAATATTAAAATAAACAAAAAAAGAAAGACACAAAGTGTCTTTCTTTTTTATTATTAAACAGCTTAAACTATTTCATTTCAGCCTTTAATTGTTCTGTCAACATAGGAAGGATTTTATTTAAATCTCCAACCAAGCCATAATCTGCTACATCAAATATTGGCGCAGTTTCGTCTTTGTTGATAGCGATGATAAGATCTGATTCTTCCATTCCGGCAAGATGTTGAATAGCTCCTGAAATACCAATAGCAAAGTATACTTGAGGTCTAACCGTTTTTCCTGTTTGACCAACTTGTAAATCTTTTGGTTGCCATCCGTTATCAACAACAGCTCTTGAACAAGATACAACACCGCCGATAACATCAGCTAAGTCTTGTAAAAGCTTGAAGTTTTCAGGAGAACCAACTCCACGACCACCTGAAACCAAGATCTTTGCATCCATAATGTCAGCAACATCAGCTACTTCTTTTACGATGTCAAGAATTTCAACGTATTTACTGTCTGGAGTAAATCCAGGGTTATATTCAATAACTTCAGCCTTTTTGCTTGAATCAAATTCCAATGCCTGCATAACTCCAGGACGAACCGTAGCCATTTGAGGACGATTGTCAGGACAAGCGATAGTAGCAATAGTATTACCACCAAAAGCTGGACGAGTCATCAATAATTGATTGTGTTTTTGTTCTTGA
>CAMSGF010000086.1 GCA_947058225.1 uncultured Eubacteriaceae bacterium | reverse complement strand
GAGAGGCAGGAGCTGACGCATTAAGCCTTGTAAATACATTTCTCGCAATGGCAATAGACATAAATAAGAAAAAACCTGTCTTTGACAATACATATGCGGGACTTTCAGGCCCTGCGATAAAGCCGATTGCTCTTAGAATGGTGCATCAGGTCGCACAAAATACGACCCTTCCGATTTTGTCTTATGGCGGAGTGAGAAACTATATAGATGCGATAGAATTTATTATGGCAGGAGCCACATTGGTCGGAGTCGGAAGCAGTATATTTGAAAACCCGTTGGTGATGCTTGAAATTATAGACGGAATTGAAGTTTATATGAAAGAAAATAATATAAAAAATTTAAAAGAAATAAGAAAAATAGTTTAGGAGGATATTATGAGTGAAGAAAATGTAAGAAAGATTTTAAAAGAAACAGATGCTTTTTTGGAGGGACACTTCCTGTTATCCTCCGGCAGACATTCAAACCAATATGTGCAGTGTGCAAAGCTTTTGAGATTTCCTGATAAAGCAAAAGAGGTTTTAAAAGAAGTTACGGATAAGATAAAAGACCTTCCGATAACAAAGGTGTGCGGACCTGCTATGGGCGGGGTTATCGTGTCGTATGAAGTTGCAAGACAGCTAAACAAAGAAAGCATATTCACAGAAAGAGTGGACAACAAAATGGCTCTCAGAAGGGGGTTTGAAGTTGGAGAAGGGGATAATATTATTATAACCGAAGATGTTGTGACAACAGGCAAAAGCACGATGGAGACGGTAAAAGTTTTAGAAGGTATGGGAGCAAAAGTTATCGGTGTACTTTGTATAGTGGACAGAACAGGCGGGAAAAGTGCGCTTGATATTCCGATTTATTCTGCGATTAAGTTGGATATAATCTCTTATGACAAAGACGAATGCCCTCTTTGCAAAGAGGGAAAACTTCCCGCAATAAAACCGGGCAGCAGAAAGTTTTAATTTAAGGAGGCAAACGTGAAAGGTTTTTTACAGCTTGAAAACGGAATGACCATTGAGGGAAAACTCTTTGGATATATAAACGAGAGAATACCGGGGGAAGTTGTATTTAATACATCTATGACAGGGTATCAAGAGGTTTTAACCGACCCGTCATACTACGGACAAATTGTTACCATGACATATCCCCTCATCGGTAATTATGGAATAAATTTTGATTATGAGCAGTCTAAAGGCTGCAAGGTGAAAGGCTTTATCGTGAAAGAATACTGCACTATGCCAAATAATTTCAACAATGAAATGACACTGACCGACTATTTGGAAAATGAGAAAATAACAGGGCTTTGCGATGTAGACACAAAAAAACTCACCAAAATCTTAAGGAATCAGGGTGTTATGAGAGGGCTTATAACGACATTTCAACTCCCAAAGACAAAACTCCTTGAAACGCTTGACGAATTTGACAACACAAAGTGTGTGAGTGAAGTCAGCACTAAAAATATATCTAAATATCAGGGAGTTATTGATAAGCACGTCGTTATAATAGACTGTGGAATAAAAACGAACATAATAGAAATGTTTAAGGCAAGGGGAGTAAACTTAACTATAGTCCCTTATAACACTGATTATAAAACGGTTTTAGATTTAAAACCAAACGCAGTGTTCATATCAAACGGACCGGGAGACCCACTCGATTGTAAAGAAACGATTGAGACAGTAAAAAATTTAATCGGTAAACTGCCTCTTATAGGAATATGCCTTGGACACCAGATAGTATCCCTCGCACTTGGCGGCAGTACAAAAAAGTTAAAATTCGGCCACAGGGGGGCAAACCATCCGGTTAAAGACTTAACCAACGGGAAAGTCTTTATAACAAGTCAAAATCATGGGTATGTCGTTGATTCCCTCCCTGAAGGGGTGGAAGTAACACATATAAATATCAATGACAGAAGTATTGAGGGAATGAAAGACGAAAAAAACAAAATATTCACCGTGCAGTTTCATCCGGAAGCGTGTCCGGGACCATATGAAGCAGTGAGTATATTTGATGAATTTATAAAAATGATAGGATAGGAAAGAGTTATGCCAAAAAGAGAAGATATTAAAAAAGTTTTAGTTATCGGTTCAGGTCCTATTATTATAGGACAGGCTGCGGAGTTTGATTATTCGGGAACACAGGCGTGTCAGGCGTTAAGGGAAGAGGGGGTTGAGGTTGTCCTTGTAAATTCCAACCCTGCAACAATTATGACGGATAAAAAGACGGCCGATAAAGTCTATATTGAGCCTATAACGCTTGAATCACTGGAAAGAATCATAAAAAAGGAAAGGCCTGATTCGATAATCGGCGGAATGGGAGGACAGACTGCCCTTAATATGACGATGCAACTTCATTATGAGGGGATACTTGATAAATACAATGTAAAAGTAATCGGAACAAGTATTGACGGGATTATAAAGGGAGAAGACAGGGACGAATTCAGAAGCCTTATGCAAAAAATAGGACAGCCGATTGTGGAAAGCAAAATCGTAAATTCTATTGAAGAAGCAAAACAGGTCGCCCTTGAAATAGGATACCCTGTTGTTGTCCGCCCTGCGTATACGCTTGGGGGAACAGGAGGGGGAATAGTAAACAATGAAGAAGAACTTGTAAAAATAGCAGACAGCGGACTTATGCTTTCAATGGCCAACCAGATTTTAATTGAAAAGAGCATTAAAAACTGGAAAGAAATTGAATATGAAGTTATGCGGGACAGTAACGGCACCTGTATTACAATATGTAATATGGAAAATATCGACCCTGTGGGAATACACACCGGCGACAGCATTGTCGTTGCACCAAGTCAGACATTATCCGACAAGGAATATCAAATGTTAAGGACTGCCTCAATAGAGATAATCAATGCGGTTGGAATTGAGGGGGGATGTAATGTCCAAATTGCTCTGCACCCAAACAGCCTTGAATATGCTATTATCGAGATAAACCCGAGGGTTTCACGTTCATCTGCCCTCGCATCAAAGGCGGCCGGCTATCCGATAGCAAAGGTATCGGCAAAAATCGCACTCGGATACACTCTTGATGAAATTGAAAATGCAGTCACAAAGGAAACCTTTGCCTGCTTTGAGCCTGCACTTGATTATGTCGTTGTCAAGATTCCAAAGTGGCCTTTTGATAAGTTCTTAAATGCAAAGAGAGATTTGGGAACAAAGATGATGGCTACAGGAGAAGTTATGGCTATAGGACGTAACTTTGAAGAGGCACTTTTAAAAGCTATACGTTCTCTTGAAATAAAAAAGCATACTCTGACTCATACGAATGTAGAAAAGATACCTATCAAAGAACTTAGAGAAAAGGTATTTAAAGCAGACGATGAAAGACTTTTCATTTTAGCACAGATGCTAAGAAAGCATTATTCGGAAGAACAGGTTGCAAAGATAACGGGAATAGATTTATTCTTCATTCATAAGATAAACGTAATCGTCAAGATGGAAGAAAAATTAAAAACGATGGTTCTTGAAGATTTATCAAAGGAATATATGTGGGAACTGAAGAAAAAAGGCTTTTCAGACAAGGGAATAAGCTTTTTAATGGGAGTTAGGGAAAAGGATATATATGAAATGCGTCAGATGTGGAATATATTCCCTGTGTATAAAATGGTAGATACCTGTGCGGGGGAATTTGAGGCAAGCACGCCTTACTATTATTCCACGTATGATGATGAAGATGAAGTTATCGTAAGTGATAAGAGAAAGGTTATGGTTATCGGTTCGGGACCTATAAGAATAGGGCAGGGGATAGAGTTTGACTACAGCTGCGTACACTGCATATACGCATTAAAGGAACTTGGCATTGAAACAATAGTCGTAAACAATAACCCGGAAACTGTATCAACAGACTTTGATATATCTGATAAATTATACTTTGAGCCTCTTACAGATGAAGATGTGTTAAATATATATGAAAAAGAAAAGCCTGAAGGAGTAATTCTTCAATTCGGCGGACAGACTGCGATAAAACTTGCAAAGATGTGCGTCAGGGAAAACATACCTATTTTGGGAACAAACCCCGACAACATTGATAAAGCAGAGGACAGAGAACGATTTGAAGAGATGCTTACAAAGTTAGATGTAAAGCAACCTAAAGGAAAAGGAATCTTCACCATAGAAGAGGGCAAAAAAATAGCAAATGAAATAGAATATCCTGTCCTCGTAAGACCGTCATACGTTTTGGGCGGCAGGGGAATGATGATATGTCAGGATGAGGACACCCTTGTAAAATATCTTAAAAACGCACTTGAAGAGGACAAAGAAAACCCTGTTTTAATAGATAAATACTTGTATGGAATTGAAGCGGAAGTCGATGCGATATGCGATGGAAAGGACGTATTTATCCCGGGAATTATGGAGCATTTGGATAAGGCAGGAGTGCATTCAGGCGACAGCACGACAATTTATCCAACAGTCAATATGAGTGATGATATAAAAAAGACACTTTTTGAATACACTAAGAAAATTGCACTGGAATTAGACGTAAAAGGAATGATAAATATTCAGTTTATCGTGTTTAGGGATACGCTTTATGTTATCGAAGTAAACCCACGTTCAAGCAGGACCGTTCCATACATAAGTAAAATCACGAACATTCCAATCATAGACCTCGCTGTAAAATCAATGTTTGGTCCATGTCTTGAAAAAGAGGGGTATGGGAGCAAGATAAATGAGGACAGTAAGCACTACGGAGTAAAGGTTCCTGTGTTCTCTACGGAAAAACTTCCTAATGTTGAGGTAAGCCTTGGACCTGAAATGCGTTCAACCGGAGAAGTTTTGGGAGTGAGCAGCAAGGCCCTTACCAGACGACCTTTACCGGCGGCGGCAGTTGGTGTATGA
>CAMSGF010000085.1 GCA_947058225.1 uncultured Eubacteriaceae bacterium | reverse complement strand
AACAAATTTTATAATTATATTACAATGTAATAAAATAAGGAGTATCTTTAATGGATAAAGAAACCATACTCAAAAGTTTAACGTGTAAAGACAACAATAAGGCATATGGCAAACTATTGGAATACGAAAAAATATCAGAAGAAAGTAACGAACTGTATCCTTTTTTTGATGAATTTTTAAATATGACAAAAAATAAAAAGTCATTTATAAGGGTTAGGGGTTTTAGGCTTGTATGCTCTCTTGCAAAGTGGGATAAAGATAACAAAATTGATAAAAATATAGATGATATTCTTTTTGTTTTTGATGATGATAAAGCGACTAATATACGTCAGTGTCTATCTTCATTAAATAAAGTCTTACCTTATAAGAAAAATTTATATCAAAAAATATATAATAAATTAATTTTGGTTGACTTATTAAAATATAAGGAAAGTATGAGAGATTTAATAAAAAGTGATATTGAAATGATAATCAGCAATATAAAATAAAGATGCTTTTAAAAAGCATCTTTTATACTGTCATAATGAAGAAATATTCCCTGTTTAGCATATTCTTTTATTTCCTTAAGACTTGCAAGTTTAAATTCACTCGCTTCATTTTTTTGTATAGTTACATCTTTTTTATCAAAGTCATAAATGAATTTATACACATCCACAAAGTAGTTGTTTTTTTCTTTCATATTAATTCTTTTGTATGTAAGAGAGAGACCCCCCTTTTCTTTTGGTATTTCAAGCCCTGTTTCTTCTTTTATTTCTCTTATTATTCCATCAAAAGAACTTTCCCCTGCATTTACTCCGCCTCCGGGAACTTCCCACCAGCCTGCACCCCATCCTTTATCTTCCCTTCTTTTTGTTATTAAATATTTTCCATCACTTCTTTTTATTATTCCAAGCACTGTCAAATGAAATTCATCTTCTTTCATATTCCAGTCATTTCTAATCATAGTGCGTCCTGTGAGTTGTTTGTTTTTATCGTATATGTCCCATAATTCCATAGCTGTTCTCCTGTTGATTAAATTTTATTTTAATTATTATACTATATTTTAAAGGAAATGTTAAATTGGGGTGAGGTGTGGGAGGGGCGGCGGGTGAAATGCGATATTTCGCATTTCACTGACAGGCGATTTTAAATCGCCTGAACTTTTGGGATATTGGAATTTTTTAAATAAATTTAAAAATTCCAATATCCCAAAAGCCGCCGCCCCTCCCCCCAAACAAAAAAAGACCCTCTCAGGTCTTTTTTATATACTATCCGATTATTTTAAATCAACCTGTCCGCCGGCTTCTTCAACCTTAGCCTTGATTTCTTCTGCTTCTTCCTTAGGAGCACTTTCCTTAAGTGTTTTAGGAGCTCCGTCAACGATAGCTTTAGCTTCCTTAAGTGGTAAACCTGTAATTTCTCTTACAACTTTTACAACCTTTAATTTTGCATCCCCTGCTGATAATAAAACAACTTCGAAATCAGTCTTTTCTCCTGCTGCTTCTCCGCCTGCTTCTCCTGCACCTACAACAACTTGAGCTGCAGCCGCACTAACACCAAATTCTTCTTCAAGAGCTGAAACTAATTCAGAAAGTTCCAATACGCTCATATTTTTTACTTCTTCAATAATCTTATCAAATTTTTCGCTCATTTTATAATAATCTCCTTTTCTTTTTTATGCACTTTCTTCTTCTTTTTTATCTTTTATTGCTTTAATAACACACGCAAAGTTTGATATTGGGGCATTTAGGCTGCCAAGCATTTTTGAAAGCAACACTTCTCTTGATGGAAGTTTCGCAATTTTGTCTATTTCTTCTAACGGACTTACCTTTCCATCAATCACGCCACCTTTAATCTTCAATGCTTCAACGCCATTATCTTTAGCAAATTCTGTCACAACTTTAGCCGGTGCGATAACATCATCATCGCAAAATGCCAAAGCCGTACTTCCTTTTAAACAATCAGCCAAATCATCATATCCAAGTTCTTTAACTGCAAATCTTACAAACGTATTTTTATAAATTTTATAATCAACATTTGCTTCTCTCGTATTTTTTCTAAACGCTGTGTCCTGTTCAACGTTTATACCCTTGTATTCAACAACCACAAAAGACTGCGCATTCTTCATCTTTTCAACAATTTCATTGACTACTGCTTTTTTACCTTCAAGTATAGCCGGTGATGACATATAGTTTCCTCCTTTTCAAAAAAATACTCTTTCCGCATGTTAAGAAAGAGTATGAAAACTTCACTTCTTAACCTCGGCAGGATGCTTATGATTTATTATCCCCTGCTGTCTGCGGCTTATATAAACGGAAAAAATCCGATTTATAACAAAAATTTAAGTGATTTTTATTAAATTTTAAATAATTATACTATATTTTTTATAACTTTGCAACAGAAAGTTTAATTCCGGGACTCATCGTGCTTGCAATATTAACACTTTTAAAATACTGTCCCTTTGCAGCGGCAGGCTTTGCTTTCTTTATTGCATCCATCAATACATTGTAATTTTCAATAATTTGATTTTCTTCAAAGCTTGCTTTTCCGATGCTTACGTGGATGATGTTGCTCTTGTCAAGTCTGTACTCAACCTTACCTGATTTAATTTCTTCAACCGCCTTTTTAACATCCATAGTTACAGAACCTGATTTTGGGTTTGGCATTAAGCCTTTAGGTCCAAGAACCCTACCGAGTCTACCTACAAGCCCCATCATATCAGGAGTTGCAACAACTGCATCAAAGTCAAACCATCCTTCTTTTTGAATCTTTTCAACATATTCTTCAGCTCCGACATAATCAGCTCCGGCTGCTTCGGCATCACTCGCCTTTTCTCCTTTTGCAAAAACCAAAACCCTAACCTTTTTCCCCGTTCCGTTAGGTAAAACGATAGCACCTCTTACCTGTTGGTCTGCGTGTCTTGAATCAACCCCAAGTCTTATATGAAGTTCAATCGTTTCATCAAATTTAGCTGTCGCCATCTTTTTTAATATACTGGCTGCTTCTTCGATTTCATAAAGCTTTCCGGCTTCTATCATATCCCTTTTAGCAAGGTAATTTTTTCCTTTTTTCATAATTTCCTCCTGTGGTATTAATAATTATCCTAAAATCTCCCACATATTTTTTATTCTTCTACTACAACACCCATACTTCTTGCAGTTCCTTCAATCATACGCATCGCTGATTCAATATTCGCTGCATTTAAGTCAGGCATTTTCGTTTCTGCTATTTCTTTTATTTGGTCTTTTTTAATCGTTCCTACCTTTTGAGTGTTTGGCACACCACTTCCGCTTTTTAAATTTATCGCTTTTTTAATTAAAACTGCAGCAGGTGGAGTTTTTGTAATAAATGTGTAAGAATGATCTTGATAAACTGTAATTACTACAGGAATTATAAGACCCTTTTGGTTTTCTGTCTGAGCATTAAAAGCCTTACAGAAGTCCATAATATTAACCCCATGCTGACCAAGAGCAGGTCCAACCGGTGGAGCAGGTGTCGCACCGCCTGCGGGGATTTGTAATTTTATCAATCCAACTATCTTTTTAGCCATTTTTTATTCTCCTTAATTTTTTTCTACTTGGTTGAAGTCAAGTTCAACTAATGTATCTCTACCAAACATCGATATATTCGCTTTAACCTTGCCCTTATCCTTATGCACTTCTGCAATAGTCCCCGTATAACTTTCAAACGGTCCTTCAAGGACAACTATTTCATCTCCTACATCTAAATTGATAGTGATGGTTTCTCTCGTCTTTATTCCCAAATTCGTGAGTTCTTCTTCTGACAAAGGTACAGGCTTGGAAGCAGGTCCTACAAAACCCGTAACCCCTCTTGTATTCCTGACAACATACCATGATTCGTCTGTCAAATACATCTTTACAAGAACATATCCGGGATATATCTTCTTATCCACAAGGCTTCTCTCTCCGTTTTTCGTTTCCTCAACCTTATGCATCGGAACGATAACTTCTTCGATAACCTCTGACATATTTCTTCTGATAACCGAAGCCTCTATATTTTCTTTGACTTTATTTTCATAACCTGAATAGGTATGAACAACGTACCAAAGACTTTTTTCAGCTGCTTTTTTATCTTGTTTTATATTTTCTGCCATATCCTACCTCATTAATATAAAAGATTCTTTAATGAACCTATTCCCAAATCCATTACAAAGAAAAATACAGCAAAAAATACTACTAATAATATTACTACCCCGGTATGCTGAACAAGGTCTTGGGAAGTCGGCCATGTAACTTTTTTAAGCTCAATTTTAACTCCGGCAAAAAAGCTAAACATTCCCTTTATCCATCTTATCAAAAAGAACTCTTTCTTTTGTTGTTTTTTCCCTTTATTTTTATTACTTGCCATTTATAATACCTCTTTATTTTGTTTCCTTGTGAGGAGTATGTTTTCTACAGAAAGGACAATATTTTTTAAGCTCTAATCTCTCCTTTGGATTATCCTTATTTTTCATTGTATTGTAATTTCTTTGCTTGCATTCTTCACAAGCAAGAGCAACTTTGACTCTCATTTTACAACCTCCGTTGTTTGTTAATTTAAACGAACTGACATCGACAGGATTAAACATCAGCTCCTAAGTTAAATTTTGTTATGAAAAGTCCACATTTTCATACAATATATTTAACCGCACTACTAAAAAAAGGCTTTTCGCCTTTTAGCAGATATTAGTATATCAAGTTTACCACTATTTATCAAGTGATTTTAACGTTTTTTTATCAAAAATTTTAAAGTTTTTTATATTCTTTTGTTTAAATGAGTTTGATTGTGATATAGGGGCGGGCGGCGGCTTTGAAAAATGTGATATTTTAAAAATTAATTTTTAAAATATCACATTTTTCAAA
>CAMSGF010000084.1 GCA_947058225.1 uncultured Eubacteriaceae bacterium | reverse complement strand
CTAGTGCCGTATCCAGGGCGCCCTGGGTATGGTGGACGCTTGGAATAGGAGTTTCCACACTCATATGAGATACCTTTCCCATACCCTCCAAAGCGTTTTTAAGTGCATATGAACTTCCTATCGCATCTCCGTCAGGATTTGTATGGGTTAGTATCAAAAAGGTTTCATTATTACTTATTATTTCCCTTATTTTTTCCACTGTGGATATCCTCCAATATTTCATCAATGCGAAGAGCATAATCTAAAGACTCATCAAGCACAAAAACAAGTTCAGGCGTATACCTCGTATTTAATACCTTTGCAATGGACTTTCTTAAAAATCCTTTTGCCCTGTCAAGTCCTTCTATAACCTTGTTTTTTCTGTCGATATTATCCTCCATAACACTGACATACACTTTAGCATATTTAAGGTCAGCAGTTGTGTTTACCCTTACAACACTTACAAGACTTTCATTTACCCTTGGGTCCTTAATTTGTGTTCCAATGAGAATATTAAGTTCATTTTTTATAAGCTCGTTTATCCTCTCAATTCTATAACTCATTGTTTTTTACCACTTCTTCCATTTTAAAAGATTCTAAAGTATCTCCCTCTTTGATATCATTGTAATTTTCTATCCCTATTCCACATTCATACCCACTGCTTACTTCTTTTGCATCGTCTTTAAATCTTTTAAGAGAAGAAATTTCACTTTCAAATATAATAATTCCATCCCTTATAACTCTGATACTATCGTTTCTGTTTACAGTCCCGTCAATAACATATCCGCCCGCAACAGTTCCCACATTAGGAACTTTAAATGTCTGTCTTACTTCAACCGTCGCTGTCACAACCTCTTTAAATTCAGGGTCCAATAATCCTTTAAGAGCCTGTTCAATCTCTTCAATAACCTGATATATTACGTTATAAGTCCTTATTTCAACCTCTTCTTTTTGTGCCATTGCCTTTGCACCCTGGTCAGGTCTTACATTAAATGCAACAATTAAAGCGTTGCTTGCAGAGGCTAAAATCACATCGCTTTCTGAAATCGCACCGACTCCGCCATGAATAACACTCACCTTTAACCCTAAATCATTTTCATTTAGCTTTTCAAGAGATTGGGTTAGTGCTTCAAGACTTCCCTGAACGTCAGCTTTTACGATTATTTTAAGTTCTTTTAATTCTCCTTCAGAAATTTGATTGAATAAATCATCCAAACTTACGGGAGCATTCTTTTTAAGGGCGTGTTCCCTTATCTTTGCTTTTCTGTCCTCTGTAAACTTCCTCGCCTGTCTTTCATTTTCCGCAACAAAGAACTTTTCTCCCGCATCAGGCACTTCATTAAACCCAAGCATTTCTATCGCTGTCGATGGACCCGCTGTTTTTAATTTCTTTCCGTTGTCATCGCTCATAGCCCTGATTCTTCCAAACACTTCATTACATACTACAATATCACTTTCTTTAAGCGTTCCGCTCTTTACAAGAAGTGTCGCTGTCGCACCTCTTTGCTTATCAAGTCTTGCTTCTATTACCGTTCCGATTGCTCTCATATTTGGATTTGCTTTTAAATCTTCAACTTCGGCAACGAGAAGAATCATCTCAAGCAAGTCCTCAATCCCCTGTCTTTTCTTGGCAGATATATTCACAAATATAGTATCTCCACCCCATTCTTCACTTACTAATCCATATTCTGTAAGTTCCTGCTTAACCTTATCAGGATTTGCTCCCGGTTTATCTATCTTGTTTATCGCAACGATAATAGGAACTTCCGCATTTTTAGCATGGTTTATGGCTTCAACAGTCTGCGGCATGACACCATCATCAGCCGCAACGACCAATATCGCTATATCCGTTACTTCCGCACCCCTTGAACGCATTGCCGTAAAGGCTTCGTGTCCGGGTGTGTCAATAAATGTAATAGGCTGATTTTTTAGCTTTATCGTATAAGCCCCGATATGCTGCGTGATTCCGCCTGCTTCCCCGCTTATAACATTTGTATGTCTTATAGCATCAAGAAGACTCGTTTTACCATGGTCAACGTGTCCCATTACCGTTATAATAGGAGGTCTTGTCACAAGCGCATCCTCATCTTTAAAGTGTTCTTCAAAGATATTATCAACAGCCTTGTCCTCATCTTCAAGAACAACTTTTTTTGATAATTCCTCTGCGACTATGCTCGCAGTATCAAAATCAATCGTCTGATTCATAGTCGCCATAATTCCGTATCCCATAAGAACCCTTATTATATTTGTTGCAGGCTCTTCAAGTTTTCCCGCAAGGTCATTTACGGTTATATTATTTGGAATTACAACTTCTATTTCCTTTTGTTTTTCTTTCTTTTGCTGCTCTTTTTCCTGCTTGTTTTTCTTCTTATAATTCGCTTTTGAAATCTTTGTTTTCTTTGAATTATCTATAAATTTAGGTTCAACCTTTTCTTTTTTGTTTTTATTTTTTTTATTCTTATTATTAAACTTTCTATTGTTATTTGAAAAGCTCCTTTCATCAGTTTCAAAAGAAGTATTGTTTTGTCTGTTCGTTCTGCTGTTTCTCTTATTATCCCTGTTATCCCTACCTTTGTTATCCCTATTCGTTATAACCTTTATAAAAGTTTCTTTTTCATCTGTTTCTTCTTTATTTACCTTTTTGGGTCTGTTCACTCTATTTACTTTTACTTCTTTTTTTCCTTCTTTAACAGCCTTTGGCTTTTTAGATACTGCCTTTTTTTCTTCTTTTACTTCTTTAACTTCTTTTTTTGGTATCTTTAGATTATTTTCATAAGCTTCTTTATTAAAATTATTTCTAAAATACTTTTCCTGCTGTGCAGTAAGTGCACTCATATGGTTTTTTATAGGAATACCCATATCCTTCATAATTTGGGTAAATTCCTTTGACGTATAGCCGTATTCTTTAGCTAAATCATAAACTCTCATTCATTGCCCTCCCCTTTATTTATTTTTTTTTAAGTTCTATCTTCATTTCCTCAATCACTGATTTTATATCTTCTGACTGAATATCTGTCTTTAAAGCATTATTGACAATTTTTACTTTTGATAACTTGTCAACACACGCATCATTTTTACAACAATATGCACCTCTTCCGTTTGCTTTAAGAGTCTTATCAAAAATAACGTCTTTATTTTCATCTCTTACAATTCTGAAAAACTCGTTCTTTTCAAGCTTACTCCTGCAAACAATGCAAGTTCTCTTAGGAATCTTCTTCACTGCTTTCCTCTTTTGTAATATCCATATCTTCTGTCATTATATTATCATTTTCAATGACTTCTTCATTTATAACATCATTTTCTTCATTAATTAGTATTTCATCATCCAAAATGGGATTATCATCTATTACCTTTGTGCTTTCATTTACATTTTCGACAATTTCACCCGTTTTAATCATTCTGTCATATTCACTCTTGCTTTTTATGTCTATCTTCCATCCCGTAACCCTTGCGGCAAGACGAACATTTTGACCGTCCTTTCCTATTGCAAGAGAAAGCTGTGAATCTTCTACAATGGCTCTTGCATATTGCTTTCCGTCTTCTTCCAATATATCAATCTTTAAAACCGATGCAGGAGAAAGTGCATTTTTAATGAATTCTTCAGGATCTTTACTCCACTTTATTACATCTACTTTTTCATCGCCGATTTCCCTAAGAACATTTTGAATTCTAAAGCCTTTCGGTCCGATACACGTTCCAACCGGGTCAACTTGTGGGTCAAGAGAGAAAACTGCCATTTTTGTTCTACTGCCTGCTTCCCTTGCAATAGACTTAATTTCCACAATACCCTCACTTATTTCAATAACTTCTTCTTCAAAAAGTCTTTTTACAAGCCCGGAATGTGTCCTTGAAAGAATTATTTGAGGTCCTCTTGGTGTCACAATTACATCAGACACATAAACTTTAAGTCTCATTCCGGGATAATAACTTTCAGACTTAACTTGATTTGCGTGGTTTATTATTCCTTCTGCCCTGCCTAAATCTACGTGAATTATAACCTGTCTTTCGCTTACTCCGTTTATACCTGTTCTTACTTCTTTATATTCCTCCCTTTGGATAAAGCCTGTGAGCATTTCATCTTTCTTTTGTAAAAATTCTTCACTTATCATTGTTCTTTCCGCATCTTTTAGCTTTTGAATGATAAGCTGTTTTGCATTTTGCGTTGCGATTCTTCCAAACGTCTTTGGCTCTATATCCGTTTCGATTCTATCCCCTTCTTCAATTTCTTCATACGTCTTTCTCGCCTCTTCAAGTGAGATTTGTTTGTCCTCATCGGTCACTTCACTTACGACTTCCTTTATCGTAAACACCCTCATCTGTCCTGTATTTCTGTCGATGTTCACCTCAACATCTTCATTCGTCTTACTGTTTTTCTTATATGCCATTACCATCGCTGCCTCAACAGCTTCAATAATAATTTCCTTGTCAATACCCTTTGTTTTGTTGATTTCTTCTAAAGCTTCTATAAAATCTACTAAAGAAGTGTCAATTTTTTCTTTCTTTTTCCTTGCCATTTTTTCCTCCCTTTTTTAAAACTTAAAACTTAAATTTACTTTGCTAACCTGTTTCATAGGTATTTTTACTTCTTCTTCATCGACTTTTACAGTCAATATGTCTTTATTATAATCTTCTAAATATCCATTTATCTTCTTAAATTTATTTTTCCCTATTTCAAGCGGAGAAAATAACTTTACATCGATTAACTCTCCCTTAAACCTTATAAAGTCCTTTTCTTTTTTGATAACCCTGTTTACTCCGGGAGATGAAACCTCAAGGACATACTCTTCATCAATCAAATCAAGCTCATCCAATAAATCGGATAAAATCTTGTTAGCCCCTGCCAGTTCATCCAATGTCACACGCCCCTCAAGACGTT
>CAMSGF010000083.1 GCA_947058225.1 uncultured Eubacteriaceae bacterium | reverse complement strand
ACAGTTAAGCAATGAAATTTTACGGGCGGTTGAGGATATGGGATTTGAGGCGGCTGAATTATTTGCTGATGCTGTTAAAAATGCAAATACTGTCGTTTGGAACGGACCTATGGGAGTGTTTGAAAATCCAACACTTGCAAAGGGAACTTTAGCAGTTGCAAAGGCTCTTGCCGATTCTGATGCAACGACAATTATCGGTGGTGGAGATTCAGCTGCTGCCGTAAATCAAATGGGATATGCCGATAAAATGAGTCATATTTCAACAGGCGGCGGTGCAAGCCTTGAATTTTTGGAAGGAAAAGAACTTCCGGGCGTTGCTGCTGCAAATGATAAATAAGAATAAAAGGAGAAAATTATGTCAAGAAAACCGGTTATAGCAGGAAATTGGAAAATGAATAAAACTGTGGCTGAAGCAAAGGCGTTTTTTAACGAATTTTTAAGCCAGATTGATGTTGACGACCCTGAAGTTGTGGTTTGTCCGACTTATACATCAATAGCTGCTGCAGTAGAATGTACAAAAGGAACAAATGTAGGAATAGGAGCTCAAAATATTTATTTTGAAGACGGCGGAGCATACACTGGCGAAGTTACTGCCGATATGATTAAAGAAGCAGGATGTGAATATGTAATCATCGGTCACAGCGAAAGAAGACAGTATTTTGCAGAAACTGATGAAGGTGTAAACAAAAAGACTATCAAGGCTTTGGAAAAAGGACTTGTTCCTATTGTTTGTGTTGGAGAAACGTTGGAAGAAAGAGAAGATGATAACACTTTTGATGTTATAAAGACACAGGTTGAAAAAGCTATGAAAGATGTTAATGAACCTAAAAAGGTTATAATTGCATACGAACCTGTATGGGCGATTGGAACAGGAAAGACTGCAACAGACGAACAGGCCAATGAGGTTTGCGAATACATCAGAAAACTTTTAGTTGAAATTTTTGATAAAGACATAGCTGATTGTATGAGAATTCTTTACGGTGGAAGTGTTAATGCAGGGAATGTAAAAAAACTTATGTCTATGAGTGATATTGACGGAGCGTTGGTTGGCGGAGCAAGTTTGAAAGCTGACTTTGTAACACTTGTAAATTATAAAAAGTAGGTGATAGCTTGAATAAAGTAATGCTTATGATATTGGACGGTTATGGTTATTCTACTGAAACTGAAGGTAATGCCATAGCAAGTGCCGATACGAAAAATTTAGACAGAATATGGGAAGAAAATAAACATTTATTGATAAGATGTTCAGGTGAAAGCGTAGGACTTCCTGACGGACAGATGGGAAACAGTGAAGTTGGACACTTAAATCTTGGAGCAGGAAGAATAGTTTATCAGGAGCTTACCCGTATAACAAAGGATATAAGGGAAGAAACGTTTTTTGAAAACAGTGAGTTTTTAAAAGCCATTGAAAATGTCAGGGAAAACAATTCTTCTTTGCATATAATGGGGCTTGTATCAGACGGCGGTGTCCATTCTTCAAATGAACATTTATATGCACTTCTTGAACTTGCCAAAAGAGAAGGGATAAAAAATGTTTATATTCATTGTTTTATGGACGGAAGAGATACCCCTCCAAAAAGCGGAGTTGATTATCTAAAGCAGCTTGAGGATAAGATAAAAGAAATAGGGGTTGGAAAAGTTGCATCAGTTACGGGAAGATATTATGCAATGGACAGGGATACCAGATGGGATAGGACAAAATTAGCGTATGACTGTTTGGTATACGGAGATGGAATAAAGGCTAAGGACAGCAATGAAGCTATTTTAAATTCGTATAAAGAAGATGAAACAGATGAATTTGTAAAGCCGACTGTCATAGAAGAGGACGGAAAGCCTGTCGCTACGATAAAATCAGGCGACAGCGTCATATTCTTTAACTTCCGCCCTGACAGAGCAAGACAGATTACAAGGGCGATAGCAGAGGATAATTTTGACTTTTTTGAAAGAGGAAATAAACTTGAAACTGTCTTTGTGACATTTACACAGTATGACGCATCCTTTAAAAATGTACTTATCGCATTTAAACCACAGGTTATAGTAAATACATTGGGTGAATATTTAAGTAAGAATAATCTAACTCAGTTAAGAATTGCGGAAACTGAAAAATACGCTCATGTAACGTATTTCTTTAACGGTGGCGTTGAAGTGGAAAATAAAGGGGAGGACAGGGTTTTAATACCATCTCCAAAGGTTGCAACTTATGATTTACAGCCTGAAATGAGTGCGTATTTAGTTAAGGATAAGTTGATTGAACTGTTAAATGACAAAGAATATGATTTTATTGCGGTGAACTTTGCAAACTGTGATATGGTTGGTCATACGGGTATGTTCGACAGGGCTAGGGAAGCAGTTGAAGCGGTTGATAAGTGTGTCGGAGAAATAAATAAGGTTGCGCTTGAAAAAGGTTATGACATTATCATAACCGCTGACCATGGAAATGCGGAACAGATGGTGGAAGACGGCAGACCTATGACGGCACATACTGTAAATAATGTGAGATGTATGATAGAAAGCAATAGAATTAAATCTATTGCAGATGACGGATGTCTTGCCGATATAGCTCCTACGGTATTAAAGCTTATGGGAGTTAAAAAGCCTGATGAAATGACGGGTAAGTCATTGGTTGAGGTTGAAAATTAAGATTATAGTAATTTATAATATATGAAAGAAACTTATGTTTCTTTCATATATTTAATTTTACGGAGTAACTATTAAATATTAGATGTATTGTTAATAAATTTTTTTATGGAAAAATATTCATACGATTCGTATAAGTAAAGACAATAAACAAAGTAAAGAGGTAAGAAAATGACAGCACAAGTTTTATCGGTAATTATCTTTATAGCAATGTTTTGTTTGATAATTTCAGAGAAATTTGAACGACATATTGTAACGCTTGGGTGTGGAGTTTTAACTATATTTGTTGTGTTTGGGTTGTGTTTGCACAGTAGGGCGGCTATGCTTGAAATATTAAACGTTGGGGATATTTTTACACGCAGTTTTTGGTTTTCAAAAGGAGAGGGTGTGGAATCTTCCATTGGTATCAACTGGGCGACTATTATTTTTATTGCAGGGATGATGATTATGGTTGAGGGTATGGCGAGGGTAGGTTTTTTCAGGTGGTTATGTATGAAAATAGCGGGAATAGTAAATTATAAGCCACTTCCTATTTTTATTACATTTATGATTATGTCGGCAGTTTTATCTATGTTTATAGACAGTATCACCGTAATATTGTTTCTTGCGGCGATAACAATAGAACTGGCTCAATTACTTAAATTTAACCCGATACCGATGATACTTTCAGAAATTTTTTGTGCAAACCTCGGAGGTTCTGCGACTATGTGCGGTGACCCACCGAATATCATAATCGGAACATCTTTGGGATATACCTTTAAAGATTTTATTATGAATACTGGTGTGATAGCAGGAATTTCACTTTTTGTCGTTATTATTTATTTTTATTTTTGTTTTAGAAAAGAGTTTATTAATTCATCTAACAGAAAGGTTAATGCTTCGGTTTACATAAGTTCTAAAAAGGCTATTAAAGACAAAAAAGGCTTTAATATAAGCTGTGTTATATTTTTAAGTGCAGTTGTTCTTTTAATAACTCACGAGGAAAGTGGTCTTAGTGTTGCTTCAATAGGGCTTATTATAGCTTTAGCGACACTTATAACATCTGTAGGACATATTTTTGAGATAATAAGAAAGGTTGATTATAAGACGCTTTTATTTTTTATCGGTTTATTTATTGTGGTTGGTGGTTTGGAAGAAACCGGTATTTTGGAAATTGCAGCTGCTTTAATAGGGAAGATAAGCGGTGGAAATATGATGTTAATGTTATTTATTATCATATGGATATCGGCATTTGCAAGTGCTTTTGTTGATAATATTCCATTTGCAGCGACTATGATTCCGATTATAAAGAGCCTGTCAAATGCGAGCGGTGTTTCTCTTCCTGTTCTTGCGTGGGCTTTATCGATGGGAACTGATATAGGTGGAAGTGCAACGCCTATAGGAGCGTCAGCGAATGTCGTTGGAACTTCTGTCGCCCAAAAGGAGGGGTATAGTATAAGTTGGGGAGAATATTGTAAAAAGCTTGTTCCTGCAACGCTTATTGTTCTTACAATATCAACAGTTTGTATTTTTGTAAGATATCTTTAAGTATTGGTACTGTAATTTATTAAATGTATTTTGATATTAGTTTTTTATAATAATGTTTTTAATTTTTAATAAAATTTATTTTAAAATCAGAAAAGAATAAAAAGAGCTTTATTGTTTTCTGATTTTTATTTATTTTGAGATAGTATTATTTTTATATTTGAATGGGTTTAATTTGTAAGTTGTTTTTGTTTGTGTAACATAGTGGGTGGGCTGTATCTTCGTTTTTGGTAAGTGCTTTTACTACATATTTATGTAGAATGGGCGGCGGGTGAAGTGCTTTGCACTTCACTAACAGGCGAATTTTATTCGCCTGAACTTTGCAAATAGGATAATTTTTTAAATGAATTTAAAAATTATCCTATTTGCAAAGCCGCCGCCCCCACCTCAAAACTTCACTTAATCATAATAGAAACAATATAAAACAAATGAAATCACATCCCCATCTGTAAGATACATTTAATCAGTAGAAAAATAATGCAAAACAAATAAAATCATATCCTCACCCGTAAGCCACACTTAACCGGGAGAAAAATAATATAAAATAATGAAGTTACTTTCCCACCTGCAAAAGATAATAAGTAAGTAAACCGATATGGGATGGATAAACTTCTACCCGTAAATTATACTTCTCATATCTTTTATTTAGATGTGGACATTTAGTTATTCAATATACAAACTGCATTTATTATATCTTTTTTGATATGAGTATATATCAAATAT
>CAMSGF010000082.1 GCA_947058225.1 uncultured Eubacteriaceae bacterium | reverse complement strand
TGGGGATCAGATCGCGGAAGAATACGGTAAAGGGCCTGCAGATCATTATTGTGGGAGGGCGGCGGCTTTTAAAGTGAATAGAATTTTTAAATATATTTAAAAATTCATTCACTTTAAAAGTTCAGGCGATTAAAAATCGCCTGTCAGTGAAGTGCTATGCACTTCACCCGCCGCCCTCTATGCACTAAAACAATTTCTCCTCTAAAAATTTTAATACCCCATGCTCAAACACACTCTCCGCCACATAATCGGATACTGCCTTTAACTCATCCTTTGCATTTCCCATTGCAACACTTATCCCTGAATTATTTAGCATAGGTATATCGGCCAAAGAATCACCAAAAGACATAATATTTTCTTTCGATATTCCCATATGTTCTATAAGTATTTTTAACGCATCACCTTTATTTAAAATGCCAAACTCATACGCTGATTGAAAAGAACAAATATACACTAACTTTCTGTCTTTGTATTTTTCTCCTATGGCAGAAAGTGTTTTTTGCAGCTTTTCATTTTCCAAAAAGTCCATTAAATACAGTCTTGTCATATCCTTTTCCTTTGGAATTTCCTTCATATCCTCAAATATATGAACATTTAATTTCGGAAGAACTTTCTGTGTTTTATATGCATAATCAAGTGCTTCCTTAAGATATTTTTTATCGTGCTTATAATTGTTTATGTATAAATCATCTTCTGTTTCAAAAACATAAAATACATCCTTAAATTCTTCAAGTGCTTCAATTATCTCAATTTGAATGTCTTTTGGAAGAAACTGCTCAAATATTACCTTCTCTTTCTCATCTTTATATTCCACTATTCTCGCCCCATTATCACAAATCATATAATCGGGCTTAAATTTATATGCAAAATAATACGCTTCTGCATAAAACCTCGCTGTACATATAATGGATTTATACCCTGCCTCTTTTAACTTTGGAAAAATTGACATTGTTTCTTCATCAGTTTCAAACTCATCGGATAAAAGAGTATGGTCTAAATCCATTGCTACTGCTTTTATGTTCGAAAATCTGTTTAATTCATTTAATTTATCTATAATATAGCCATAATTTTCTTTCTTATGTGGAATAAGACAAGCAGAACAATCTTTTATTTTCCCATTTTTTGTATCTATGTATTTGTAATTGCCTTCGCATTTTTTCCCAAATTGGTAAAGTGGACAATAACAAAACAAACAGTTTATATCATCTTTGGTTTTATGGCACGGATAATATTCACATTCTTTATTTGAAAAAGACTTATAATTTTTTTTATAACTATCCATTGTATCCTCCTAATTAAAATAAAATTCTTTATAAAAAGAAAAAGCCTAAAAATCGGCTTAATCTTCACTTGGACTTAAAAAGTCCTGCTTTAAAAATTCAACTCCTGTGTCCGTTGCATCAGAAATCATCTTTGAAATATCTTCTATCATCTTTGCAAAATACATTTGTGATTCTAAAAATTCCTTTATATCACTTATGTTTGCAATAGTAGAGTATAAAACATTAAATTCCTCAATTACTTTTTCATCAGGCGTTTCTCCTCTTGCCTGCGATAATGATAATTTGTATTGCATATTTAAAAAGTCTTTAAGCATATTTTTATGCTCATCACTTTTGTCTATATTCTCTGCCGCACTTTTATATCTTTTAAATTCATCACTTTCTTTTATGGCTCTTGCCAAATCATTGCCTTTATCATAGACGTTCATTATACTTCCTCCTCAGGTTTAATATACATCAATATCGGTAAAATCATAGGTCTTCTCTTTGTCTTTTCAAATAAATATTTTTCTAAATCGTATTTCATATCTGTCTTAATCGAATTGTAATCAAATAACTTGTTTTTATATTTACTTAAAACTTTTCTTGCAATATTTTTAGCACCGCTTAACAATTCTTCACTCTCTCTCATATATACAAACCCACGGGACACTATATCAGGACCGCTTACGACATTATTCTTCGTAAGAGATATAACCACGATAAATAACCCATCTTCGCTCAGTTTCTTTCTGTCTTTTAATACGATATTTCCGACATCTCCAATCCCAAGTCCGTCAATCATCGTAATACCATGCTGAACGCTTCCTGTTATCCTCGCACCGCTTTTATTTATTTCAAGCACATCCCCGTTTTCCATAATAAAGACATTCTCTTCTTTTTGTCCAAGCTCCACTGCAATATCCCTATGTGCTGCAAGCATCTTAAATTCACCATGTACTGGCATAAAATACTTAGCCTTTACAAGAGAGTGCATAAGCTTTAATTCCTCTATTTGTGCGTGTCCTGAAACGTGAATTCCTTCCGCTCCCTGATACACAACATTTGCTCCAAGCTTAATAAGTGAGCTTATAACTTCTGCAACCATCTTTTCATTTCCGGGGATAGGTGTCGCCGAAATTATAACAAAATCTTCATTCGTAACCCTAAACTGCCTGTGTTCTCCTTTTGCCATACGGCTTAAAGCCGCCATAGGTTCTCCCTGTGAACCTGTCGTTAAAAGAACGACTTGGGAAGGTTTATAATTGTCAACATCGTTAATATCAATTAAAATATTGTCATTAAACTTTAAATATTTAAGTTCCTTTGCAACAGCGATTACATTTACCATACTTCTTCCGCTTATCGCAATTTTTCTTTTGTATTTCTTTGCAGCATCAAAAACCTGCTGAACCCTGTGAACATTTGTAGCAAAGGTTGCGACAATTATTCTTCTCTTATCTGCCTCCCTAAAGAGATTCATAAACGTCTTTCCGACACTAGCTTCACTCTTTGTCTGACCTGGTCTTTCAGCGTTTGTGCTGTCTGCCATAAGGACGTCTATCCCCTCAGCACCTATATTTGCAATTCTTTGAAGGTTGATTTGCTGTCCGTCAACAGGAGTATAATCCATCTTAAAATCTCCCGTATGAAAAACACTTCCGCCTTTACATTTAATATATAAGCAGCAAGAATCGGGGATTGAGTGATTTGACTGAACAAATTCAACTGAAAAACCCCTGACATTTACAGTGTTTCCTGCTTTAACTATATTAAGAGTCGTGCTTTTTTCAAGATTGTGTTCGCTCAATTTCCTGTTTAAAAGTCCCATTGCAAGCTTTGTTCCGTATATTGGAATATTTATCTGCTTTAATAAATATGAAATTCCTCCTATATGGTCTTCGTGCCCATGAGTTATAAAAAGTCCCCTTATCTTATGTCTGTTTTCAAGCAAATACGTAAAATCAGGGATGACCGCATCTATTCCATACATGTTTTCATCGGGAAATTTAAGTCCGCAATCAACTAAAATAATATCCCCCATACATTCAAATACGGTTAAATTCTTTCCGATTTCGCCAAGTCCTCCGAGTGGGATAATTTTTAATTTTTGAGTTAAAACCCTTTGCTTTGAAGCTACTTTTTTCGTAAGCGGAGTAGCTTTTAAAGAATCTTTAGATGTCGATTTTGAAGCAGTTTTAGTTGTTTTTGTTGATTTGGTAGTTTTTTTGACTGTCTTTTTTTCATTCATAACGTCTTACAGATTATCGTAATAATCGCTAACCCTTTCAAATTCTTCATCGTCCTCAACCATTTTTACAACCAAATCTTCTCCCTGCTCTTCTACATAAAACAAAAAGCTGTCCTCACTGCTTTCTTCTTCATACAACACTAAATAATGCTTATTTTCAAAATCAAATTCATCTTCAACATAAAAAATAATTTCTTCATTATTTTCATTTAACAATTTTATTGTGTTTTCTTCCATTAAATACCTCCGTTATTAAATTTATTATAATCAAGATAAGATGATAAAATAATCTGAGCCGCCATCATATCAATAACATCTCTTTTTTTTCTCCACTTGACATTGTCCATTTCAAGAGCACGTTCGGCTTCCTTTGTGGAAAGTCTTTCATCCCAAAGAACAATATCAATATCAAAATGATTTTTTAATTTTTCATAAAATTCTTTTGTAATAACAGCCCTTGTTCCATCTTTTCCATCGAGATTTATGGGATTTCCAAGCACTATCTTAAAACAATCGTATTCTTTAACATATTCCTTAATCTTATTAATATCATCTTTTAATGATGTCCTTTTAATAACTCCAACGCCCTGCGCAGTAATTAAAAGCATATCACTAACGGCCACACCGATTCTGCTTTCACCAAAATCAAGTGCTAAAATTCTTTTATTATTCACTTTTACTCCTTAATTTACGCACTAAAATAAAACTTAAATTTATATTTATTTATTGTTAAAATAAAATTTAACCAATTCTTCTAAAATTTCATCTCTTTCGATCTGTCTGATAAGTTTTCTCGCATCTTTATAAGATGTTATATAAGTCGGGTCCCCGCTTATGATATACCCGACTATTTGATTTACAGGGTTATAACCTTTTTCTTCCAATGCGGCTTTAACCTGCATAATACTTTCCTGAATAACCTTAGATCGGTCATTTTCTAGACTAAATTGTACTGTGTAATTATCGTTTTCCATAAAACATTCACCACCTGCATAAAATATTACAATATTATAAATTGATTTTCAAGTTTTGTTTTCTTAATATACGTATTATATTTTAATTCAAATAAAAAATTTAGCGAAATTTATATCTCTAAAACTATCTCTTAATTTTCAATTTATATAAAATATGCTTAAAACATATATTAATTTCATATATCGCCCTATTTATAATTCAAATATATTATAACACAATTTTTTTATTTTTTTCAATTTTTTTTCATAAAATGATTTTTTTTTACAATAAATTGTATTTTTTAAAATTTTCTTTAATTTTAAATCAATATGTTGGGTTTAGATATATCCTTCATTTATAATTATACAAATAATATTTTATTTAGTTTTAATAGCTTTTCTAATATCATATTTATTAACTTTCTAAACAAAGTAATATTTTTTAATAATAGTAAATGTATGTTTCTAAATAATTGATAATATTTTTTATTTAAAACTAAAAAAATATAATATATAGATGAAGGATATATCTAAACCCAACATATTGATTTAAAATTAAAGAAAATT
>CAMSGF010000081.1 GCA_947058225.1 uncultured Eubacteriaceae bacterium | reverse complement strand
TATAAAATAGATTTTTTAAAACTATATATGTAATATATCGCATTAAGCATCTACTTTATATACTTTTTATCAAAAAGAGGAGGGAATTTGATGGCACAATTTATACAACAGGTTATTAACGGATTGTCACTTGGGAGCATTTATGCGTTAATTGCGCTTGGGTATACGATGATTTATGGGATAATGAATTTAATTAACTTTGCTCACTGCGATATTCTTATGATAGGAGCATATGTAGGTTTGCTTGGTTCAAGTATGGACCTTGGGTTTATACCTTCTACACTTATGGCCGTCGTGGTCTGTGCTATTTTAGGTGTTGTCATTGAAAAAGTTGCATACAGACCTCTTAGGAATGCGGAAAGAATTACACTTCTTATTACTGCGATAGGAGTGAGTTTCTTATTGGAATATACCATGATGTACTTTTTTGGAGCAAATGTAAGGAATTATCCTGCGGGATTTTTTGGATTTGGAACATTTAAGTTTCATGGAATTATATTATCCAGCGATAAGCTTTTAGCAGCGGCTATCACTGTTGTCTTGATGGTGATTCTTCAGTTTGTAATTAAAAAGACGAAGCTTGGAAAGGCGATAAGAGCAGCATCATCAGACCAAGATGCTGCACAGCTTATGGGTATAAGTGTTGATAAGTCCATTTCCCTTACATTTCTTATAGGTTCGGCTTTGGCGGCTGTTGCAGGCGTTATGTACGGTGCGATGTTTACGGCGAATCCTCTTATGGGAATGCAGCCTGGAATAAAAGCGTTTGTTGCGGCGGTTTTTGGCGGAATAGGAAGTATTCCGGGAGCCATAACAGGCGGTGTTTTATTAGGCTTTATAGAAACGATGGTCGGAGGATACATATCCAGTGCGTATAAAGATGCGGCTGCTTTTGTAATTCTTATTATCATTTTAATCGTTAAGCCTACCGGACTTTTAGGTAAAAAGACAAACGAAAAGGTATAGGAGGAACGCAGATGAAAAAGAAGAAAAATATTGATATAAAACCAGGCAGAGTTCTTGGCATATCAGAAAATAAATACGATTTTCTTATGTTTTTAATAGTATTCATTGCTATTGAACTGCTTATGTCTGTGGGAGTTATAACACCTTTTTATAAAACTATTGTAATTAAAATCTGTATAGATATTGTTTTGGCACTCGGACTTAATTTCATAACCGGTATAACAGGACAGTTTTCACTCGGTCATGCAGGGTTTATGGCGATAGGTGCGTATATAGCGGCGATGTTAGTGTTAAAAGTTTCTTCATCATTTGTTATGGTGCTTGTCGGAACTGTTTTAGGTGGAATTGCCGCAGCGTTTTTAGGATTTTTAATCGGTATTCCAACCCTTAGACTTAAAGGGGACTATTTGGCAATAGCAACTCTTGGACTTGGTGAAATTATAAGAATAACGATTCAAAATATAGACCCTGCCATTTTAGGCGGAGCGGGCGGACTTTCAGGAATTAAGCTATATTCAAAGTTTGAATTTGTATTCATTTGTTTATTTATAACTTATTTTGTAATTAATAATATATTAAAATCATCTTACGGGAGAGCCTGTGTTGCAGTTAGGGAAGATGAGATTGCAGCAGAATCAATGGGTATTAACATAACAAAGTCAAAGATATTCGCTTTTGTTGTCGGAACGTTTTTTGCCGGGATAGGCGGAGCGTTGTATTCAGGATACGTAGGCGTTATTCAGCCTAAAAACTTTGGTTTTATGAAGTCTATAGATATACTTATGATAGTTGTTTTAGGCGGACTTGGCAATATTAACGGAACTATCATAGCGGCGATTGTCCTTGATATTGTGTCATTCGCACTTCAGGAATTTTCTGAACTTAGAATGATTTTATATGCTATACTTCTTGTTGCGATTATGCTTATTAAATCGGGAGAAACTCCTTTCTTTGTAAAACTTAGAAATATGTTTTCTTTAAAGAAGAAAAAATTAGGTGAAAGTGAGGAATAAGATATGGCTATATTAAATGTAAAAGATTTAACTAAAAATTTTGGTGGTCTGCAAGCCGTTTCTCACGTCGATATAGAGGTTGAAAAGGGTGAGCTTATAGGTCTTATCGGTCCAAACGGAGCGGGGAAAACAACGATTTTTAACCTTTTAACAGGGGTATATACTCCAACCAGCGGAAAGATTGAGTTAAAAAATCAGGAAACCGGAGATTTAATCAAGATAAATGGCTTAAAGCCTTATATAACCAGCAGTTTTGGAATAAGCAGGACATTTCAGAATATAAGATTATTTAAAGAGCTAAGCGTTCTTGATAATTTAAGAATTGCTATGCACAAGAGATGTAAATACAGTTTGTTTTCAGCAATTTTCAGAACAAAATCTTACAGAGAAAATGAAGAATTATTCTATGAAAATGCGATTAATATTTTGAAATTTGTCGGCCTTGATGAAAAAAAGGACGAGCTTGCGGATAATCTTCCTTATGGTGAACAAAGAAAACTTGAGATTGCAAGAGCGGTTGCAACGGGGGCGAGTGTTGTGTTTTTGGACGAGCCTGCTGCGGGAATGAACCCGAGTGAAACGGAAGAGCTTTCAAGGTTAATAAGAGATTTAAGGGATAAGTATGAACTTACGATAATTTTAATTGAACACGATATGAAGTTTGTGATGAATTTATGTGAGAGAATATACGTTCTTGACTTTGGAACAATTATTGCAAAAGGCGAACCAAATGAAATTAAAAATGACAAAAGAGTAATCGAGGCTTATTTAGGGGAGGATGTATAGTATGTTTTTTAAAATAGATAAATTAAATGTTAAATACGGTGCAATCCACGCTTTAAAAGACGTTTCTCTTGAGATAAACGAGGGGGAAATAATAACGCTTATCGGCTCTAACGGTGCGGGAAAGACTTCAACGCTTAGGGCAATTTCCGGGATAACTCCTTCATACAGCGGAAATATTGAATTTTTGGATGAGGACATAACAAAAGCGAAGGCTACAAATATCGTAAAAATGGGTATATCCCACGTTCCTGAGGGAAGAAGAATTTTTGCGGATATGAGTGTTTATGAAAATTTGGAGCTTGGAGCGTATCTTAGAAAAGATAAAGATGGAATAAAAAAAGATGTTGAAACTATTTATGAGCTTTTCCCGATTTTAAAGGAGAGGAAAGCTCAGCTTGCAGGAACGCTTTCCGGAGGGGAACAGCAGATGCTTGCAATGTCAAGGGCTTTAATGGCAAAACCAAAGCTTATGCTTCTTGATGAGCCTTCTATGGGGCTTGCACCTGTTATAGTGCAGGAAATTTTTAAGATTATAAAGAAGATTAATGATGAAGGAACGACAATATTATTAGTTGAACAAAATGCAAATATGGCATTATCTATCGCTGACAGGGCGTATATATTGGAAACGGGAAGGGTTGTAAAAAGCGGGGATGCTAAAGAACTTTTGAAGTCAGATGACGTCAGAGAGGCGTATCTTGGAGGATAATATGGCTGAGGGAATGGGTGTAAAAGCAGAAGAAAATAATAAAAGAAGCGATGATAAATTCGCTACTGCCCCAATGGGTAGGTTAATATTGTCCATGAGTATGCCTGCAATGGTTTCTATGTTGGTGCAGGCTCTTTATAATGTTGTTGATTCAATTTTTGTTGCTATGGAGTCGCAAAAAGCACTTAGTGCGGTTTCCATTGCATTTCCGATACAGATGTTGATGGTTTCTGTTTCTGTTGGAACAGGAGTCGGCGTTGCATCTCTAATCAGTCGTTTGCTTGGAGCAAAGGACCAAAAAAGAGCGGATATGGCTGCAAATCATGGGATAGCACTATCCGTCATAGGATGGATTATTTTTTTGTTTATAGGTTTATTTGGTTCGAGAGTTTTTGCTGAAATTTTTACCACTGATAAAGAAGTTGTGTCTATGTGTACGTGGTATTTAATTATATGCTGTACTATGTCTATAGGTGCATTTTTGAGTATTGTCGGAGGAAGGCTTCTTCAGGCAACAGGAGATATGATTCATCCTATGACCACACAGCTTGTCGGTGCAGTCGTAAATATAGTTTTAGACCCGATTTTAATATTTGGTATGTTTGGAATGCCTCATTTTGGTATAGCAGGAGCTGCCCTTGCGACAGTTTTGGGGCAGATAGTTTCCGGGATATATATAATGTATGTCCTTTATAAAAAGGAGCATACTGTTACGATTAATATGAAAGGCTTTAGGTTTAATTCTACCATATTAAAAGAGATATTTATCGTAGGTGTACCATCTATGATAATGCAGGCTATCGGCTCATTTTTAGTGACAGGGCTTAATTTTATATTGGCGAAGTTTTCACTTGTCGCTGTGTCTGTGCTTGGTATTTATTATAAACTTCAGTCATTTATATTTATGCCTGTGTTTGGTTTATCACAGGGAACACTTCCTGTAATAGGGTATAATTACGGAGCGAAGATAAAAAAGAGAATGTTTGAAGCGTTAAAGGTTTCTTGTATGATAAGTTTTTGTATTATGCTTTTTGGAACATTTTTATTTCAGGTATTTCCTGAATTTTTCCTAAAGCTATTTAATGCGGATGCTGAAATGATGCAAATAGGAGTTCAGGCTTTAAAGACTATAAGTTTAAGTTTTGTTCTTGCTGCGTTTGGAATAATGTTTGGGACCTTTTTCCAGTCTATCGGAGATGGGTTTAAAAGTATGATTATTTCATTTTTAAGGCAGTTAATTGTGTTACTTCCATGTGCGTATGTGCTTGCGAATAAATACGGAGTTAATGCTTTTTGGTATGCGTTTGTTATAGCTGAGGGAGTGTCATTTATAGTTTGCATCGTGTGGCTTATAAGTACGATGAAAAATATGGATAAGAGAATGGGGCTTATGGGTGAGGAATAGGAGAAGCTTTAGGGAAAGAGTTATTATAAGGCTTTCATTGTTTTGAAAGCCTTTTTTGTTTGGTTATTCAGGCGGGCGGCGGGTGAAGTGCTTTAGCACTTCACTGACAGGCGATTTTAAATCGCCTGAACTTTGAAGCTGAATAACAGAAGCGGAAAGTGGTCGGGAAGCTGGATCCCCGTTC
>CAMSGF010000080.1 GCA_947058225.1 uncultured Eubacteriaceae bacterium | reverse complement strand
CGAGATTACAAGGTGACTGGAGTTCAGACGTGTGCTCTTCCGATCTTGGCCCGGACCCCCACACTACCTGCTCATCTTCTTTATCTCTTTTCTAAGGTTTGAAATAATCTTTTTCTCAAGCCTTGAAATATAAGACTGCGAAATCTCAAGCATCGCTGCAAGTTCTTTTTGTGTCTTTTTTCTCTTGCCATGGAGTCCGAAACGATAATTTATGATTTCTTTTTGATAAGAATCTAATTTCTCCACCGCAACAGACAATATCTCCAAATTTACATCCTTTTCTATCTTCTCTTTTACAGGGTCCTCCCCTGTACCCAAAATATCAGACAATAATAATTCATTCCCGTCATAATCTACATTCAAAGGCTCATCCAAAGACACCTCTCCCCTTATCCTGTTCACCTTTCTTAAATGCATTAATATTTCATTTTCAATGCACTTTGAAGCATATGTAGCAAGCTTTATATTCTTTTCAACCTTAAACGTATTAACTGCTTTTATAAGACCTATCGTTCCAATCGATATTAAATCTTCCGTACTGACATTTGGAGAATCAAACTTTCTTGCAATATACACCACAAGCCTTAAATTTCTCTCAATCAATACACTTCTGACCTCATCCTTTTTTGAAGCGTCATTAAACATCGAAAGATAATATTCCTCCTCTTCTTTGGTAAGCGGAGGTGGAAGAGCGTAGCTGCCGGATATGTAATAAAGAGGGTCTCTTTTTTTTAGTAAAGATAATATATATTTAATTCTAATAAACATTTTTTTCATTTTATTCTCCCCTCAAATAAACTTTGCGGCAGTAAACATTCCTTTTTCATCTTGCCAATTCCAATCAAAGGCTCTTTTATCTCCTTTAAATTTCCATCAATCATGATAAGTAACTTATCGCACTTTATCACCGGCAAAAACTTCTTCTTTCCCTCAATCCCCTCATAAAAGGAAAAGGAAAGCCTGTTTTGAACTTGAACAGGAAGCCTGCAGTAAAGATACATATATTCCTTATAAGAATTTATATTGTAATTGTATGTAAAACCGAGTAACCTATTCATTATTTTTTCATCGAGAATGATTATAGGCTTCCCAAAACTCGTAAGCAAATTTCCTGTGTCAACAAAGCCATCAAATGAAATATTTCTTCCGAGAATTGTAATATTGCAATTATATATTCCGCTTTTTTTTAACTTATTATTATAATTTTTTGCACTATTTAATTCATATGTAAGGTAGGATGCAAATATTCCAAAAAGTATTAAATTTATTTCAAGCAAAAAAAATCTTTCCATTTGTTTTTCTCTCCACCTACACATAATATAAGCTTATGGTATTATAATTTGTCATAACTAAATTGTGGTAAAATTTTTAATTTTTTTACAAAAAAATAAAAAAAACACTTTATCCACATCTAATTAATAGCACAACCTCTAATCCTCTCCTACTGCAAATAACAATATACAAAATAACATTAATAAAATACCCCACCTAAAATAACGAACATATTGTAAAAACCAACTTCAAAACCTAATGCTAATGTCCCACCATATAAAATGACGTAAAAATATTAAAAAAACACTTCATCCATATCTAATGAATAGCACAAAAGCATTAAAAATATTTCACTTCCCACCCTACTGTAAATAATAATATACAAAAAAACATTAACAATACTTTATTCACTATTGTAAATAACACAAAAAGATAATAAAGGTACTTTATCCAACCTCAAACTGTAAACAATAATATACAAAACTCTGAATTTTTTTAATTATAACAAATAATAAGAAAAAATATATACAAACTCCTCTACTTATAAATGAGATAAATTTATAAATAACATCTACAACACCTTCTCTTTTATTCATTATTTTTCTATTCATTAAAATAATTTCAAGTTATAATATCAATTTAAAATTTATTTATATTGTCCAAATATCTCACATAATTCCATACACATTTTATAAATAATAAAACTTTTTAAATGTTACATTAAATTTCAAACTGATAAAAATCTTTTTATAAATTCAAAAGATATATAAATCATCATTATTTTTATATACTTTTATATTTAAAACTTTTTATAAAGAGTATATTTATTTTACATTTTATGGTATAATTAAAATATAAAAATCAATACCAAGAGGTGATGCGGATGGGTATAGATTCAGGTATAGACGCGTTTTTAAAAGAAAATAAAATGACCGCAGAGGATATAGACTTTCAAGAAATAATTGAAAGTTTTTTTTATGAAATGGAAATGGGACTTTTGGGTGAGATGTCATCACTTCAAATGAATCCGTCTTATTTAGATGTGACAAATGAAATTAAGACAGACGAAAATATCATTTGCATAGACGCCGGAGGAACAAACCTTAGAATTGCTCTTACAAATATTGATAAAAAGGGTAACTTAAATGTGTTATATTTTAAAAAATATTCTATTCCGGGAGCAGATAAAGAAATTTTATCCGATGAATTTTTTGAAACTTTGGCAGAGTATATCAAACCAATCGCACAAAAAAGCGATAAAATAGGTTTTAGCTTTGCTTTTGTGGCAAAAGCTTTAGAAAATGGTGATGCAAAAGTCATGGGAGATATGTGCAAAGAAGTTAAGGTAAAAGAAATTGACGGAAAAATAATCGGAAAAGAATTAAATAAAGCTTTTATAAAAAAAGGAATTGGAAAAAAGAAAATCACCGTTATAAACGATACTGTGGCAGCATTATTATCTGGAATAAACAGCAACGAAGAAAATGCGTATATAGGCTTTATTTTAGGGACAGGCACCAACTGTGCAATAACGACCAAAGCTAAATATGTAAAAAAAATCAAATGCAAAAACGACTTGATTATAATCAATATGGAAAGCGGAATGTTTGATAAGATAAACAGAGGATATTTTGATAAGGTATTGGACAAAAAAAGTGAGAAACCAAACGACCACGTGTTTGAAAAGATGATAAGCGGAGGATATTTAGGAGAATTAATATCGCTTGTATTCAGTAAATATATGAAAGAAAGTTATAATTTCACAACTGAAGAAATAAGTTTATTTTTATCGGAAGAAAAAGAATATAACGCCATAAAATCGTTAGAAGAACATGAAAAAAGCATACTGAAACAAATTGCTCAAAATATAGCTTACAGAGCGGCTAAACTCGTTTCAATAAACCTCGCTGCTGCTATTATAAAATCAACAGAATTTACGAATAAAACAGATGTAATCATCTCCGCCGAAGGAACAACGTTTCATAAATTCTATAAATTTAGGGAAAATGTAACTAACTTATTAAATGAAATTTTAAAGGATAAAAATATAAATTATAAAATCATAAATGCCAAAAACAGCGTCATAAAAGGGTGCACAATCGCAGCCCTATTAAATAAATAATTATAATTGGAGGAACAAAATGAGTAAATTAAAAATCGATTTTGGTAACATGTTTACCTCTCAAATCGGAGAATACGGTCTTACGGAAGGTGATATGGCGCCTTTAAAAGAAGATGTGGCAAGAGTTCACAAAGGAATGAATGAAAAAAAATCAGAAATGGTTTGGAGAAGCCTTCCTTTTGTGCAGGATGAAATAGTAAAGGACATGAAGGAAACTGCAAAAAAAATAAATGAAAAATTTGATGCATTTGTAGTTCTTGGCATCGGAGGTTCGGCACTCGGCTCAAAAGCTTTGTTTTCAGGGCTTAAACACCTTCACTACAACGAACTTTCAAGAAAAAAAAGAGGCGGTGCAAGATTTTACGTGATAGACAATGTTGACCCCGACAGAATGAATGCACTTTTTGATGTAATTGATGTTAAAAATACGTGTTTTCACGTCATAACAAAATCAGGTGCAACGGTTGAAACAATGTCACAGTTTATGATTATCCTCAATATGCTAAAAGATGCTATCGGAAAAGATTATAAAGACAATATCGTTATGACAACGGACAAAGAAAAAGGAACTCTTAAAAAGATAGTTGATGAACATGGATTTAAGTCATACATAGTACCTGACGGAGTAGGAGGAAGATTCTCTGTTTTATGCCCTGTTGGACTGCTCAGTGCAGCTGTATTAAACATCGATATAGAAGCATTATTAAAAGGTGCGGGGGATATGCATCAAAAATGTGAAAATGAAAATATAGAAGAAAACCCTGCTTATATGTACGCACTCACACATTGTGCCGCTATGAAAAAAGGAGTTAACATCTCAGTTTTAATGCCTTATGCAGATGCTCTTCTTGATACGGCTGAATGGTACGCACAGCTATGGGCAGAATCGCTTGGAAAAATAGTTGATAATAAGGGAAACACAGTTCACTTTGGTCAGACTCCTGTAAGAGCTCTCGGTGTTACCGACCAACATTCACAGGTTCAGTTATACAGAGAAGGACCTTTTGACAAGATTATTTGCTTTATCAAAGTTGAAAATTATAATTCAGACGTAAAAATTGATAAACCTGATATGGTTATGTACGATGCAAATTATATTCCGGGAAAATCTATGGGAGAATTGATAAACTTTGAACTTACGGGAACGAGATATGCTGTCACAAAGTCAGGAAAGATGAATATGATTATAACTCTTGACAAGGTTGACGCTTATAATATCGGAGCATTATTTATGCTGTTTGAAATGGCGACTGCTGCCGCAGGAGAATTTCTTGATATAAACGCATTTGACCAACCTGCTGTTGAAACCGGAAAACAGGCTACATTTGCTTTAATGGGAAGAGATGGATATGAGGATATGGCAAAGGAACTAAAAAAAGAAGTTCAAAGCGAGTGTGTATACACATTATAAAATAAACTTAAATAATTAAATAAAAAAGCCATCAAAATTGATGGCTTTTTTATTTTAAATTATTTTCATATATACATTTAAATATAAACAATCTTCTTATATCTTTGTTGCTTATATTGCTTTTATTAGAATAGAAATCATTGATACTCCCCTCTCCTTATATGAACGTATGTGGGTAAAAACCCACCAAACTGCAAGAATCAGATACCCCTCCTTTTATATGAACGAGTACAGGGCGGGGCGTTATAGGAAGTTTGTTTTTTGAGGCAGGATACCATCTGTATATTTATG
>CAMSGF010000079.1 GCA_947058225.1 uncultured Eubacteriaceae bacterium | reverse complement strand
AACTGTGGAGTAGGAGGCGGTACCAGCTGTGGCTGTAACTGCAACTGTGGTAATATAGTTATAGATTTTTTTAATATTTTTATTTATAATTTCTATTTATGTTTAAGTTTTAATTTATAATTATATAAAATATGAATAATAGATATTATGACTTATAATATATTCTTTATTAGTTAAAAATTATTTTTATTTCATCTGTTAAAATTATATTAATTTGTATTTATATAAACTGAGATAATGTATATAATTACATAAGCAGACAGAATTTAAACTGTTTTTTAATAGAAAAATTAAGACAATTAAAATAACTAAAAAGCTATAAATTAATGTGCCTTTAAAAAATAACAGCATTACAAAACGCTGTTAAAATAAAAACTATTTATGGTTTAAAATATTAAGACATTTTAATAAGTCCTCACTCATTTTACACGTCACTTTTATATTTTTATCATTTAATTCATCATATCCGTTTTCGCATTTTATTATGACTTTTTTACAGTGCAAAAACTGTCTTTTAAGCCCTGATTTTTTCTCAAGCTCTTTTTCTTTATTGTGTAAATCGTATTTAATATCTCCGACAACCGAGAAACCAAGCTTTTCAATCTGACTTCTTATCTGGTGGGTTCTGCCCGTTATTAATCTGACTTTTAATAAAGTGTACCCATTTATGTATTTTACCGCATTAAATACCGAGCTTACCTCCATTAAATCTTCTTTTCTTTCATCGTACAATACCAATTTATTATTTACTTTTTTTCCATAGTGCGTAACTTTGCCGTCTATATTAAATTTACCTTTTACTAATGTAACATATTCTTTTTCAATGAGGTTTTTTCTCGACATTTCGTTTAATAGCATCAAGGCTCTTCTGTTTTTTCCGATTATGACTATACCGCTGGTATTTCTGTCTAACCTCGTAACAACGCTTGCTTCATTTGTATGTAAATAAGCCTTTGCCATTTCAACGATGCTTTTTTCATTTGAACTATCCCCTTGAGATAACACCCCTGCATTTTTATTTACAATAAGAACATCTTCATTTTCAAAGAGAATATTTAAATTTAAATCGATACGGTCATTATAATCACTTTGTGAAGTTTTTTTAAAACATTCATCATTGTAGTAAAAGGCGATTACATCTTTTTCACTTAAATGGTAATTGTTTTGAGCCTTTTTGCCATTTACTTTTATTTTCCTCGTCCTGATTCCCTTTTGAATTTCTCCTTTGGAAATGTTCAAAATCTTTAAGGCGAATCTGTCAAGACGCATATCCATATAATTTCTATCTACTACAATCTCTTTCATTTTACGAATGACCTTTAAACCCTTCTCCTAAAACTTCACTGACCTGTGCGAGTATTACAAACGCGTTTTCATCCACCTGTCTTATAATCTGTTTTAGCTTTGTGACCTGAGGTCTGTCTACAACGCAAAGTATTACATTCCTGTCCTCTTTTTTGTATCCGCCCTTTGCGTGAAGTATTGTTATCCCTCTGTCAAGCTTTTTGTATATTTCATCTTTTAACAGGTCCACTTCATCTGTAAAGATATAAAAAGCCCTTGCATAGTTAATTCCGCTTTGAATCAAATCTATGACCTTTGACGATACAAATATTGCAATCGCTGAATATAACATAACTTCGATATTTTTAAGCACAAGCCCTGCAATCATAATTACAATACCATCAAAAAGCATAACCAAAACTCCAAGATTCATCGATGGAACTTTCTTTTGCACTATCATTGCAACTGTATCCGTTCCGCCTGTTGAACCTCCCACTTTAAAGACTATTCCACTTCCAATCCCATATATGACACCGCCGAATACACTCGCCAAGACCATATCATCTGTTATCCCTTCAAACTTTAAAGTGTCAAGAAAAAAGGAAAATACAAATGTTCCGTAAAGCGTTTTTATAAGACCTTTTTTCCCGTCTTGTTTATAAAGTATTAAAAATAGCGGAATACACATCAAAAAAGTGGCGGTTCCCACAGGGAAACCCGTAACAGTATAAAACACTGTTGCAAGCCCACTGAAACCGCCCGGAGCAATCTTGTTTGGCATATAAAATATATTAAAAGCAAATGCCATAATAATACATCCTAAGGTAAAACAAATCCACTTAAGTATATTTATTGCTTTTTCCTTTTTTAAAACCATTTTATTTCCTCTTATATAATAGTCCCCTGTATGGGTCTAAAACAACATCCTCTCCGTTTTCGTATCCTTTAAAAGTATCTATTCCAACCAATGCGGAAACATTACAGCTTATCGCCGCAATCGCAACATCACAGCTTAACCCGCTTTCCGTTGTTACAACTCCGCCTGCTCTTTTGATATATTCGCCTGCTTTTTTGGAATAACCTTCGAGTGCCAGTATATCGCCTTCGTGGAATTCAAACTCGGTGTCTTCTTTAAATATTCTAAACTTAGCCCTCACCCTCTTTGTTCCGATTCCAACCCCTCTGTATACATATTCTCCAACCGTTTCAACCCTTATTGAGTTAGTCGTTCCCTTAACCCCAAGAGGCAGCCCTGCTGTTATAATGGCTAAATCTCCCTCTTTTATATATTCCTTTTCAAGAGAAATTCTTACAACTTCTTTGTATAATTCTTCCTCTTCGTTTATTATATCCAAACACAACGGTTCCACACCCCATATAAGAGATAATCTTCTTCTGACATATTCTTTATCGGTATAAGCGATAATCTGACAGGATGGGCGGAATTTTGAAACCATCCTCGCAGTATACCCTGAACCTGTCGGAGTTATAATAGCAGATGCTTTTAATTCCTTTGCCATCGAATAAGTCGCATAGCTTATTGAACTTGTGACATTTGCTTCACCTATAAAGTCCATATCCTTTAAATAATGTTTCCCTAGGTTCATATGTTTTTCTGTCTTTTCAGCAATCATACACATAGTCTGAACTGCTTCGATAGGGTATTTACCCGCTGCTGTTTCACCTGATAACATAACTGCATCTGTTCCGTCAAATATAGCATTTGCAACGTCTGTAACCTCTGCTCTTGTGGCTCTTGGATTTTTAATCATACTGTCAAGCATCTGCGTTGCGGTTATGACAGGCTTTCCAACCTTATTGCATCTGTAAATAATATCCTTTTGAACTATGGGAACATCGGCAGCAGGTATTTCAACTCCCAAATCTCCCCTTGCAACCATAATTCCATCGGACACTTCTATAATTTCTTGTATATTTTCAACACCCCTGTGATTTTCTATCTTTGAAATTATGTGAATGTCCTCTCCGCCGTTTTCTTCCAAGACTCTTCTTATTTTTAAAACGTCGTCTTTACTTCTTATAAATGATGCTGCTATATAATCGATGTTGTTTTCTATTCCAAATATTAAATCGGCTTCATCTTTGGCAGTTATTGCAGGAAGTTTTATATTTACGTTTGGAATATTGATTGACTTATTATTTGATAATTCTCCTCCGTTGTCCACCCTGCACACGACGTTTTCTCCATCTATTTCCCTGACAGTGAGTTTAATAAGTCCGTCATCTATTAGTATGGTATCTCCCTTTTTTACTTCTTTGTATAAATCTTTGTATGTGGTGGGAATTGAGCTTTCATCCCCAAGTTCATCATCATTTCTTAGAGTGAATGTGCTTCCTTCCTTTAAAACTATTTTTTTATCTTTAAACTGAGTTATTCTTATTTCAGGTCCTTTTGTATCGAGCATTATGGCGATAGGAGCATCAAGCTTATCCCTTATTTCCTTTACCATATCGATTCTTTTCTTTTGTTCTTCGTGAGAACCATGTGAAAAATTAAGCCTTGCAACATTCATTCCCGATGCGATTAAGTGTGTAATCATCTTTTTATCATCAGTTGCAGGACCAAGCGTACATACAATTTTAGTTTTTTTCATTTTCTTTTCCTCTTTTTAGTTTTTTTCATTTTTTTCTTTTATATACTAAATTTTCTTTTATATGCCAAGCATAGATGCGATTCTGTATGCATCCTCATCAATCGTATAAGGCATACTGAGTGCTTCGTCTATATCCATATCTAGCATTTTTGCATTTTGATAGCACATACATCTGTTTGTTTTGCCTGCGATTAAACATTCAACTGCCATAGCTCCCATTTTGCTCGCAAGCATTCTGTCAAATGCGGATGGTGCGCCTCCTCTTTGAATATAGCCTAAATTTGTGCCCCTTGTAGTTACGCCTGTCTTTTTTTCTATTATGTCAATATAATCTCTGTATTCCCCAACGCCCTCTGCAAGCACGATAAGATTATGAATCTTTCCTCTTTCTCTGCCATGAATTATCTTTTTGCATATTTCTTCAAGGTCTGTTGGTTTTTCAGGGATAATTATTGATTCTGCACCACTGGCTATTCCTGCATAAAGCGCGATATATCCGCTGTGTCTTCCCATAACCTGAACGACGTTTACCCTGTTGTGAGAAGAGGATGTATCTCTTATCTTGTTCATTGCATCGATGGCGGTATTTACAGCCGTATCAAAACCAATGGCATTATCCGTACACGTTATATCGTTATCTATCGTTCCCGGAATTCCTATTACGTTAATACCCTGTTGGCTTAATTTTTGAGCTCCTCTGAATGAACCGTCCCCTCCTATAACGACAAGTCCTTCAATCTTATAATCTTTTAAAGTTTTTACAGCTTTTTTGATTCCTTCATCTGTCTTCATTTCAAGACATCTCGCAGTTTGAAGAAAAGTTCCTCCCCTTTGGATTATGTCTGCAACGGAGAACACTCCAAGCTGCTCGAGTTCATTTTCAATAAGACCCTTATATCCCTTATAAACACCGTATACATCCAAATCATAAAACAGTCCCGTTCTTACAACTGCCCTAATGGCTGCATTCATACCCGGAGCATCGCCCCCGCTTGTTAAAACCGCGATTCGTTTCATATTAGTACCTTCCTTGTTATATATTATTCTTCCTCATTGTATACAATATAATTAATATAATATATAAAAATACTATATTAAAAATTGTATAAAATAACTATACTAATAATTGCTTTAGATTTCAACTTTTTTTTGAAAAATATTTGCAATAGACTTTCTATTTTGTTATACTGATAATCTAAGCTTTAAAAAAGCTTGTTCCTTGGGAAGTTTCTTCCCCGATTTGTCCATTGGAGGGAGTTTGC
>CAMSGF010000078.1 GCA_947058225.1 uncultured Eubacteriaceae bacterium | reverse complement strand
CATAAATCAAAGAATACACCGCTTGATTATTTGATGGAATTTTATACGACATTTGAAAATGTAAAAAATAATAAGTATGACGGACTCATTATAACAGGGGCACCCGTTGAAAAAAAAGAGTTTGAAGATGTCGACTACTGGGAAGAGTTGTGTGATATAATGGAATGGTCGAAAGAAAATGTTTTTTCCACGCTTCATATATGCTGGGGTGCGCAGGCAGGTCTTTATTATCATTATGATGTTCCAAAATACGAATATGATAAAAAGTTATCCGGTATCTTTTCTCACAATATTATTGAACAAAACAGTCCTTTAATCAGAGGGTTTAATGATGAATTTGAAATGCCTCATTCAAGATATACTTATGTAAAAGAAGAAGATATTGCAAATAAAAGACTTTCCATTTTAGCTATGTCAGATGATGCGGGTCCTGCAATAATTTCAAATAAAGGCGGAAGGCAGATTTTTGTTACGGGTCATTTTGAATATACAAAAAATACATTAAAAGATGAATATTTAAGAGATGTAAAAAATAACTTAAATCCTGATATACCAAAAAATTATTTTAAAAATGACAATCCAAATGAAAACCCTGTTATGTCCTGGAAATCACACGCATTCTTATTATTTATGAATTGGCTGAATTATTACGTTTATCAAACGACGCCTTACGATATATTCGCTATTTAAGTATCCGTTTGAGTTGTTTATAATGTCAATTTATGGTAATATAAATAAAAAGTTATAGGAGAATTTTATGGAGATTTGGAATTCTTTTTTAGAAAAACTTGGAATGCTTGTTACGAATATAAATATGTCCGATAATGCACACGCATTTTTAAGTAATCATATAATACCTATTTTAAAAAATACCATAACGATAGGTATAATATGGGTAATAATAGCTATAATGCTTCTTTTTACAAAAAAATATAAGCGCTTTTCATTTTTTATAATTTTTGGCTTGATTATATGTTCTATTATCGGAAATGAAGTTTTAAAGCCTGTTTTTTTAAGGTTTAATCAGTTTATAACATCCCACTCTATCCCCTTGTTTGTTCCGACACCTGGAAGATACAGCTTTCCTTCAGGATATATAATGATGTCATTTTCCAGTGCGATGATAATGTTTTATGCGAGTAAAGATATGGGAATTTACGCTTCGGTAGTCGCATTTTTGGTTGCATTTTCACAGCTATATATTTTAACTGAATATCCTGTCGATTTTATTTTAGGAGCACTGCTTGGTTTTTTAGTTGGATTTATTCTCGTATTGATATATCGATTAAGATATAAAAGAGTTTACTTTGATTTTAAGTCTTACGATGATTATGATTAAAGCATTATTAAAAAAGTGGTTTTATACCACTTTTTTATTTTTTGTATTCTATTATATCTTTAATAACTTCTCCTGCTATTATAAATCCCATAACAGGAGGAACAAATGATATGCTTGATGGAATATGTTTTCTTCTTGTATTTTCATCTTGAGCATATTTGATAGGCTCTTCTTTTGAATAAACGACTTTTAAATCTTTAATTTTAGTCTTTCTCAGCTTACTTCTAATCGTTTTTGCCAAAGGACATACCGAAGTTTTATATATATCGGATACTTCAAATGAGGTAGGATCCATTTTATTTCCCGCTCCCATTGCACTGATTATAGGAGTGTTTTGTTTTTTTGCGTTTACTATAAGTTCAATTTTATTGGAAACTGAGTCAATCGCATCTATAATGTAGTCATATTCATTAAAATTAAATTTTGACTTTGTTTCATCATTATAAAATATATTAAAGGCTTTTATATTTATATTCGGATTAATATCAAGAATTCTTTCTTTTAAAACATCTGCTTTGTATTTTTCAATGGTAGAGTGTAAAGCGATAATCTGTCTGTTTATATTGCTTATACTGACTTTATCACCGTCTATTAAATCAATATTTCCAATGCTGCATCTTGCGAGGGCTTCTGCCGCATATCCTCCGACACCGCCTATTCCAAAAACTGCGACTTTTGATTTTTGCAATTTTTTTAAAGCATCTTCTCCTATTAACATTTTAGTTCTTGAAAATTCATTTTCCATTGCTTTACCTCTTTTTTACATTATAACATATGTCCCTCTTTTATGATAATTTTGCTATATTAAAAAGGGCAGTAAATTTATATATACTGCCCTTTTTTGTTATTTTGTTTAATTGAGTAAATTTGATTAATTTAAATGTAATACATATTTGTATTATAATTTTCAATTTCTTTGAAATGTTTTTCTAAATCATTAAGTGTTATACCTTCAAAGGTTTCTTTTATGCTTTTATTTACTTTATCTATTACAAGTTTTTGTATTGCATCTGTGCTGCCGTCGTGTTCGTTTTTTTGTGTACTTTTTTCTTCTTCAATTAAGTAATCTCCTTCAATCGCTTTAATAATGTCAGAAACTGTGATTTTATCAGCTTTTTTTGCCAGAAGATAACCTCCTCCCGAGCCCTTTATGCTTTTTACCAGTTCCGCTTTCCTAAGGCTTGCAAAAACCTGTTCTAAATACTGAAGAGATATATCGTTTCTTTTTGCGATGCTCTTTAATGCAACTTGTTCATACGTTGAGTTTATGGATAAATCAATCAATGCCCTGAGTGCATATCTGCTTTTCATAGAAAGTTTCAATTATATAAATCTCCTTTATATTATTATTATTTTATGGCTTTAAAAGCTTCGTCTAAATCTTCAATAATGTCATCAATGTGCTCCGTTCCGATTGATAAACGAATTGTATTTGGTTTTATTCCCTGTTCAGCAAGTTCTTTAGGTGTGCACTGACTGTGTGTTGTTGTTGCAGGATGTATAACGAGAGATTTTACATCAGCGACATTTGCAAGAAGTGAAAATAATTCTAAATTATCGATAAACTCTTTTGTTTTATTCACATCTCCTTTTATTTCAAATGTGAAGATTGAGCCTCCTCCGTTTGGAAAATACTTTTTGTATAATTTCTGCTGTGTCTTATCTGTTGATACTGATGGATGATTTACATGTTCGACCTGAGGATGATTTTTTAAATATTTAACAACTTTAAGCGCATTCTCAGTATGCCTTTCAACCCTTAAAGAGAGTGTTTCAAGTCCTTGAAGGAAAATAAAAGCGTGAAATGGCGATATTGTTGCACCTGTATCTCTTAAAAGAATTGCTCTTATTTTTGTTATAAAGGCTGCATTTCCCGCTACGTCGCTAAAGCTTATTCCATGATAGCTTGGGTTTGGTTCGACTAATGATGGGAATTTTCCTGAAAGCTTCCAATCAAATTTTCCGCTGTCTATTATAACTCCTCCTATTGTTGTTCCATGTCCTCCGATAAATTTTGTTGCAGAATGAACGACAATGTCTGCTCCATACTCAATAGGCCTTACCAAATAAGGTGTGGCAAAGGTATTATCCACTATCAGTGGAATTTTGTGCTTATGTGCTATTTTTGCTATTTTTTCTATGTCGACAACATCTGAATTAGGGTTTCCGAGTGTTTCGATGAATATAGCCTTTGTATTGTCTTGTATTGCGTTTTCCACTTCATCATAGTTAAATATATCTACAAAAGTGGTTTTTACTCCATATTCGGGTAGAGTGTGCTCAAATAGGTTGAATGAACCCCCGTATATATTTTTGGCAGAAACGATATGGTCTCCCATGTTTGCCAAGTTTTCTATCGTATATGTTACGGCTGCCGCTCCGCTTGCAACTCCAAGGGCAGCAATGCCGCCTTCCAAAGCTGCAATCCTCCTTTCAAATATATCTTGAGTAGGGTTTGTAAGCCTTCCGTAAATGTTGCCCGGCTCTTTCAAATCAAATCTTGCCTGTGCGTGGTCACAGTTTTTAAAAACATAAGAAGAAGTTTGGTATATTGGTACTGCCCTTGCGTCTGTAACAGGGTCTGGATTTTCCTGTCCCACGTGTAATTGTAATGTTTCAAATTTTAAATTTCTTTGATTTCTTGTTTTTTTGCTCATTTTTTTATCTCCTGTTTTATTTTAATTAATCTTTCTCTAATCTTTCTTTTTATAACTATTCTGTAAAAAGGGGTGTGGAATAATATCTGTCGCCGTTATCCGGAAGCAGTGCTACTATCGTTTTTCCTTGATTTTCTTTTCTCTTTGCAAGTTCAATAGCCCCGTAAAGTGCTGCCCCTGATGATATCCCGACTAACACACCTTCTTTTTTTGCAATTAGTTTTCCCGCATAAAAAGCATCTTCATTTGATACGGTTATAACTTCATCATAAATATCAGTATTTAATACATCCGGAACAAATCCTGCTCCAATACCCTGTATTTTATGAGGTCCGCCTTTCCCCTCTGATAAAACAGGTGAACTTTTAGGTTCTAATGCTACGATTTTAATATCCGAGTTTTGTTCTTTTAGATATTCCCCAACACCTGTAAGTGTTCCTCCCGTTCCAACTCCTGCGATAAATATATCTATATTACCGTCTGCGTCATTAAAAATTTCAGGGCCTGTCGTCTTTTTATGAATTTCAGGGTTTGCAGGGTTTACAAATTGTCCCGGGATAAAGCTATTCGGAAGTTCCTTCGCTAATTCATTTGCTTTTTTTATCGCTCCTGTCATACCCTCTTTTCCATCTGTTAAAACTATTTCGGCTCCGTATGCTTTTAATATGTTTCTCCTTTCAACGCTCATAGTATCGGGCATTGTGAGTATTACTCTATATCCCTTTGCTGCAGCAATTGATGCAAGTCCTATTCCTGTGTTTCCTGACGTCGGTTCTATAATGACAGAATCTTTTTTTAACTCTCCTTTTTCTTCCGCATCTTCTATCATTGCCTTTGCTATTCTGTCCTTAACACTTCCTGCCGGATTAAAGTATTCAAGTTTTACTAAAATTTTTGCCTTTAACCCAAGTTCCTTTTCTATGTTTGTAACTTCCACTAAAGGAGTATTTCCTATTAGTTCTAATGTTCCTTTGTAAATATTAGCCATTTTAATTACCTTCCTTTCGTATTAATTTTATATTTTTTAATTTATAAGTAAGTTATCGTTTATTTATTATTGTAACAACACATTCGTTTAATATTATTCTTCATTTTATATTCCTCCTAATATTATATAACATATATGTTTAATATGTTATATTTTGGTAATATTATACTTTAATAAATCATACTTG
>CAMSGF010000077.1 GCA_947058225.1 uncultured Eubacteriaceae bacterium | reverse complement strand
TTCATTCTGGGTGCAATTGTTGGGACGCAGCTTGGGTCTGCTATTATAAACAGCAATATACTGTATCAAAAGATAGGACTGTCTTTTAAGAGTCCGTTTGGTGTGTATATCTTCAGTTCGATGTTTGGAATTTTATTTGGATTTATTTTTATTATTATTATACCTTTTGCCATCAAACTGGTTAGATTGCTGATAAACGACATCTTGGGAGATTTAAGAAATATTACTTTTGCACAGATAATAGTTGTTATATTTGGTTTTATAATAGGTTTAATTGTTGCGGCTCTTATGTGTCTGTTAGTTCAAGGCCTTAGTCTTCCTAAGTGGATATCAAGTACGCTTACGATATTAATTTATGGCTTGTCGCTTTATATTTGCTGTTATGTTGCAGGATATAAGGCTCCTGAATTTGAGGCTTATTTAAAGACTGTATCAAATAATAAAGCGTTAAATGAGATAAGACCGAAGAAAAAAAGCAGACTTCCGATAGGACATGCTAAGATTTTGGATACGAGTGTGTTAATAGACGGGCGTATTTTTGATATTCTTAAAACCGGCTTTGTGGACGGGCCTATCATTATACCGAGTTTTGTTTTGTTTGAGCTTCAGCAGGTTGCAGATTCCACTGACAGCAAAAAAAGGAACAGGGGCAGGAGAGGTTTGGAAGTGTTAAATAAAATGCACGAAGAAATACCTCTTGAAATTATAAACCTTGAAAAAGACTACCCTGACATAAAGGAAGTCGATTCGAAGTTATTAAAGCTCGCACTTGATGTCGATGCAAAGATTGTTACAAATGATTATAACTTAAACAAGCTTGCACAGTTTCAGGGAATTGAAGTTTTAAACACGAATGACTTATCAAATGCAGTAAAAATTGTTGTGCTTCCCGGTGAAGATTTAATAGTGAAGATAATTAAAGAAGGAAAAGATGCCACGCAGGGTGTTGGCTATTTAGAAGACGGGACTATGATTGTGGTTGAAAACGGAAGAGAGTTTTTGGGCGAAGAGATTAAAACATTAGTTACGAGTGTTCTTCAAACCGCTGCGGGAAGAATGATATTCGTTAAGCCTAATATGTGATTTTTATGGATGATTTAGTTGAAATTTACGATTACTTATATTCAAATTTAGAGGATGTTTCTTCTTATAAAGAAATAGCTTATGGTATACAATTTAGCGTTATGGATAATACCATAAGAATTTTTAAAAGTAAGAAAAAGGGAATAACCCTAGATTTATCTCAATGCAGGGATGAGAATACAGCGAGTAAAGTAAATGAAGTTTATGAAAAAACTTTAGGAAAAAGTGAAAATTTAAAAAGTGTTTCTTATCCATTCGTTACCCCTCCGCTTGTCGGAAGTGACGAAGTGGGTAAGGGAGATTTTTTTGCACCTATTATTGTATGTGCAGTGTATTTAGACAAAGAGCAGTATGACAGGCTATATGAGATAGGGGTTAGAGATTCAAAAGATTTAAGTGATAAAAGAATAAAGGAGCTTGCTGCAAAAATAAAGGAAGTTACGAAGAATTATTCTATAATAAAAGTGTCACAGAAGAAATACAACGAGATGTATCACGAAACGAACAATATAAATATTATCCTTGCTCATGCACATTCTGCTGCGATTTCCCACACATATGAAAAGCACGAATTTAAAAATGTGTTGGTGGATAAATTTGGGAGGGAGAAGATTATAATAAATAATCTTTCAAAATATGATTTATCTATTAATTTTCAGACAAAGGCGGAAAGCAATATCGCAGTTGCGGCAGCGAGCATATTGGCAAGGGATGCACTTTTAAAGGTTATGAAGCAGATGGAAGATTTCTATCATATGACGTTTCCCCTTGGGGCTAACAGGATAGTTATATCGACAGGGAAAATATTTGTGAAAAAATATGGAGCGAAGGAACTTGAGAAAGTTTGTAAGATGCATTTTAAGACGGTTAATGAAATTTTATAATATTTTTTTCAAAAAATACTTGACAAAAAAAGAAATTGATTATATCATAAAAATAAAGTTAGCGAAAGCTAACTATTTTACGGGCGATTGGTTAGGGTTAGCTAACTGACTTATAAATAAGGAGGGACATTATGTTACCTTTAAGTTTTTTAAACACAGGGGAAGAGGGCATTGTAAAGGCTATAAAAGGAAAAGACGAAACAAAGCGTTTTTTATTAAATCTTGGATTTTTGGAAGGAACAAAAGTTAAGGTCATAAATAAGAGTGCGGGAAATATTATTTTAAATATAAAAGATACGAGGGTTGCGATAGATAAATCTGTTGCAAAGAGAATTTTTGTATAGGAGAAGAAATATGGACACTTTAAAAGATGTAAAAGTTGGGGAAAGTGCAAGGGTTGTAAAGCTGCATGGTGACGGTGCGGTCAGAAGAAGAATTATGGATATGGGAATAACAAAGGGAGTTGAGGTTTTTGTAAGAAAGGTTGCTCCGCTTGGGGACCCCATTGAAGTTAAAGTAAGGGGATATGAATTATCTCTTAGGAAGCAGGACGCACAGATGATTGAAGTAAAGTAATTTGATATTTAAGTTAAGTTTATGTTGTATTTAAACAGGAGAGAAATCTCCTGTAAATTTTAAGATATAGGTTAGCAGTTGCTAACTAAAAGGAGGTTGATAAAATGGCGATAACTATTGCACTTGCAGGTAACCCAAACTCAGGAAAGACCACATTATTTAATGAACTTACTGGCAGCAGTCAATATGTGGGGAATTGGCCCGGGGTTACGGTTGAAAAAAAAGAAGGTAAATTAAAAAATCACAAAAAAGACGTTTATGTTATGGATCTACCCGGTATTTATTCCCTTTCCCCATATACACTGGAAGAAGTTGTATCGAGAGATTATCTGGTAAATGAAAAACCTGATGTCATAATAAATATAGTTGATGCGACTAATCTTGAAAGGAATTTATATCTTACAACACAGCTTAAAGAACTTGGAATTCCTGTTGTTGTGGCTCTTAATATGATAGATTTGGTTGAAAAAAGCGGGGATAAGATTGACATAAAGAAGTTATCAAAAATGCTCGGTGTTAAAGTTGTTGAAATATCCGCACTGAAAGGTAGAGGTATAGATGAACTTGTGAGTTTAGCGATTAATGAAGCAGGTTTATCATCAAATAAAAACGATGTTAAAATATTTGACAGTGAAATTGAAAATGCTTTAATTCAAATTGAAGATATAATAAAAGGTGAAGTGGATGAAAGTCTGCTTAGGTGGTATGCAATAAAGCTGTTTGAAGATGATAAAAAGGCTATTGTGTTAAATGATGAAGAAAAGAATAAAAAAGTTAAAGATGTTATTAAAGGTATACTTGAAGAGTATGATGATGACGGAGAAAGCATTATTACAAATGCAAGGTATGAATATATTGAAAGTATAATAGGAGATATTTATAAAAAAGAGAAAAGGGAAGAGTTATCCGTTTCGGATAAAATTGACAAAATTGTGACAAACAGATTTTTGGCTCTCCCGATATTTGCTCTTGTTATGTATGCAGTTTATTACATATCGGTTACCACGATAGGAAGTATCGGAACGGACTGGGTTAACGACGTGCTTTTTGGAGAGATAATTCCTCCTGCTGTCGAATCATTTTTGGTCGGTATAAACTGTGCGGCGTGGTTACAGTCGCTTATACTTGATGGTATTATAGGCGGAGTCGGTGCTGTGCTTGGGTTTTTGCCACAGATGGTCGTATTGTTCTTCCTTCTTGCTATTTTGGAAGATATAGGATATATGGCGAGGGTCGCGTTTATTATGGATAGGATATTCAGGAAGTTTGGGTTATCCGGAAAGTCATTTATTCCTATGCTTATCGGAACAGGATGCAGTGTCCCTGCAATTATGGCATCGAGAACCATTGAAAATGAGAGGGACAGAAAGATGACCATAATGACGACGACATTTATCCCATGCTCTGCGAAGTTACCGATTATTGCACTTATTGCGGGAGCGTTCTTTTCTGATGCGTCTTGGGTTGCACCGTCAGCGTATTTTATAGGTGTTATAGCTATTGTGTTATCAGGAATTGTACTGAAAAAGACGAGAGGTTTTAAAGGAGACCCTGCTCCGTTTGTAATGGAGCTTCCAACGTATCATATTCCAAGTGCGAAGAGTGTGTTTATTCATATGTGGGATAGGTCTAAATCATTTGTTAAAAAAGCAGGAACGATTATATTTTTATCCTGTGTGGCAATTTGGTTTTTATCAAACTTTAGTTTTAGCTTTAAAATGGTAGGTACGGAAGAATCTATGCTTGCTGCTCTTGGAAAATTAATTGCTCCGGTGTTTGCTCCTCTTGGGTTTGGACATTGGGAGGCTGCTGTTGCGTCGATAACGGGTCTTGTTGCAAAGGAAAATGTTTTAAGTACATTCGGTGTGTTATACGGAGTCGGAGAAATGGCTTCTGAAAACGGAGCGGAAATATTTTCAAATATGGCTATGCAGTTTACGGCTTTATCAGCGTATTCGTTCTTGGTATTTAACCTTTTATGCGCTCCTTGTTTTGCAGCGATTGGAGCGATAAAAAGGGAAATGGGAAATGCCAAATGGACGTGGATTGCGATTTTGTATCAGAGTGGATTTGCATATCTTGTTTCTCTTTGTATATATCAATTTGGTTTATTATTTACAGGCGGCGGCATCAGCATTTTGACAATTATTGCAGGGGTATTATTAATATGGTTTTTATATTTATTGTTCAGACCTCAATCGGATGAAAAAAAATTAGAAGCGGCACAGGGGATGGCATAAAATGGTATTCTTAAAAGAGAATTTATCTACGATAGTAATAAGTTTAATCCTCCTCACATTGTTTGTTATTGCTATAAGAAGTCTTTTTAAGAAAAAAGGTGGGTGTCATGGTGGGTGTGTCGATTGCCCTTATAGTGATAATTGTCATACAAAATGATTTATATAACAGTATAAGTAAGAAAAAGAACCTGTTTTATAGGTTCTTTTTCATTTGTGTGGGAGTGTGGTGGTTGTTTTTTGTAAAGCTTATGGTGAATAAATTTTTACTTGTGTGGGGTGGGGTGGTGGGTGCAGTGTTAAGGCATATCAATTTTGCAGGGGACACAATAACAGGAAGGTGGGGCGGCGGGTGAAGTGCGAAAGCACTTCACTTGCAGGCAATGTTAAATCGCCTGAACTTTTCAAGTTTTGAA
>CAMSGF010000076.1 GCA_947058225.1 uncultured Eubacteriaceae bacterium | reverse complement strand
CCTATTTCTTCCGCCGCACCCTGAGCAAGGTTTGCAACCTGAAGTGAATGATGATAAGTCCCCGGTGCATCCGTTATAAGCTTTTTTATGAGGTAATTTGACGGACTTGTGAGCTCTAAAAGCTTAAACGGAGTTGTGAGATTAAAAATAGATTCCCATGTAAGAAGCATAGCAACCGTAAGCATACCTGAAATAACTCCGTTTAAAAGTCCATATCCCATATTGGTAATTAGCGTAGGGGTTATATTGTTTCTGTATATGGCAAAAAATCCTATAACAATAGCATTGGTAAAGCCTATTTTTATGGATGATGAGAATATATCATTTCTCCTCTTTATTTTAGCAGTAAATACCACGCTTAAAAATCCTGAAAGAATCAAATATATGACGCTGTCTATATCAAGCCCCAAAGTGAGTGCCAAATATATAACGGTGAAAGTGTTGGTTTGAAGTGCAATTCTCGGATTTACAACATTACATATCGTCATTCCCATAAAGGCAATAGGAATCAGATAAATATTAAAAAGGGATGTTATGTGAGATATTAATACCATAAGTATAAACTGACCCGATATTATAACCAACATCTTGCTGTCGTTAAAAGTATCATTATAAAATGCTTTTAGATAAAACATATATATAATAATCATCATTATGATAAAAAGACCAAGTCCTTCTATTGAATTTAAGTCATAGAAAAAACCTTCCCTTATAATAGCGGCACTTTTTAATAAATCCATCTGATTTGAATTTATAACATCGCCTTTTTTTACTATAACCTCTCCGGGCTCATAAACTATATCCTCAACCGCATTTACAGCATTTTGTTTTGCGGTATCACTTGCATCTTTATTTAATATCATATTAGGCTTTAAGCCTTTTCTTGCTATTTTCCTTCCTATTCTTTTTATATCCTCGCCGTAAGAAGAATTTTCATAAAAAGAAGAAACTGCCTTTTTTGCTATTTTTAATTCTTCACTTTTAACCTCTTGTTTATAAATCTTTGAATATACTTCTTTAATTGAAGAGTGTAAAAGTTCTCTGTTATCTGTGCTCAAATTTAAAATATCATTGTAATCTTGCTTTTTTAATGTAATTGTAGTTTTTATGTTAATAAGATTTACACTGTTATCGGTTATCTCGTCTAAATTTTTGACCTCATCAAAGAGCATGTCCACATTTGAAAGAACTTTTGAATAAACTCCCGTAACATAATCGTAGACATTTGGAGTTTGCTCCTCAGCCTGTTTTCTTAAAAGTGAGGTCATTTTAGTATCTATTATTCGTCTTGGAGCAATTATATCATCAGTTGCAACCTGCCCCAATTTGACATCATACCTCTTTGGCAGGACAGAAATAAATGTCAGGATAAAGAGAACAATAAAAAATACAACCCCTATCGATATCCTAAGGCGCTTTCTCGTCTTATTATTTGAAAATGTACTTGAAATTTTTTCTTTAATTGTTTGATTCGTATTTTTCATAAGCTTCTATTATCCTTTGCACAAGGGGATTTCTAACTACATCGTTATTTGTAAGATGAACAAAATCTACTCCTTTTACATCCTTTAATATCCTCTTTGAATATAATAACCCCGACTTCTTCCCGTTTGGAAGGTCGACTTGAGTCACATCACCTGTTATAACCGCCTTTGAATTTTCTCCAAGACGTGTTAAAAACATCTTCATCTGCTCTTTTGTGGTATTTTGTGCTTCGTCTAGTATTATAAAAGAATTATTAAGCGTTCTTCCTCTCATATATGCGAGAGGTGCAATTTCAATATGCCCCCTTACCATCTGTCTTTCAAATGATTCACTTCCCATTATATCAAAAAGTGCATCATATAAAGGCTTTAAGTATGGGTCAATTTTCTCCTGCAAATCTCCCGGCAAAAACCCAAGACTCTCCCCAGCCTCAACCGCAGGCCTTGTTAAAATTATCTTTGAAACATCTCCCTCTTTTAACGCTTTAACCGCAAGGGCGACTGCAAGATAAGTTTTTCCCGTTCCCGCAGGGCCGATACAAAACACAACATCATTCTTCCTCGTTGAATTAATGTAGGCAGCCTGTCCAAGTGTTTTTGTAACGATAGATTTTCCTTTATAAGTATAGCAAACATTAAAAATATAATTTGCATCCTTCTTTTTAGATTTAATAAGCATTAAATTATAGTTTATTACCTGCTCTGTAATATCTTCATTTTCTTTTACCTTTTCAGTTATTAAAGAAAAAAAACTCTTTCGCTTTTTTAAGTGCATCTTCACTCCCCCTGACTTTCATATTCCCGTTTCTGAAAGTCACCTTAACCCCAAGCTCATCTTCAATTAAATTCAGATATTTATCATTTGCACCGAATATCTCATTTACAGTTTCAAAATCACCCAAAAGATTTATATTTTCCGTCAAAAATTTCACCTCTTATTTTTTATCTGTTTTTTTATCTATTTTCTTTTCTCTTGCAATATTTTCTCTTAAGTTTACCTTTACATCCACATTCAGATTGTTATCATCTAAATGGCTGATACTTAAATATAGTCCAATTATATTATCTTTGTCAATATTTTTGCTTTTATTTAGATAATTTATTACCTCATTTTCAATTTGTTCTCTTGTTTTTTTGTCCTTATTTTTAATATTATACCACTTTGTGACTTTTTTTGTTATACCTGTTGGAATAAAACCGATTTTTAATTCTTCCTCATCTTCTTCAACAGGAATATAATTTTTCTTATCCTCCTTTGATTTAAAAGAATATGCTTTTTTTCCTATATTATAAACGCTGTCTTTTATATATTTATCCTTTTTATCTATTATATATGGATTGACCCTTATATTTTTAAAATTCCTGTTTCTTATCGCAAGCACTTCACCCATCGCATGCACATAATAACATTCTTTTTCTCCAAGCTTTTCATATATAACCTTTCCGCTTATTAAAGTCTGTCCTTTTTTTACCTTATCTCCCTTTTTTACTTTGGGAGTTCCCGCATATGCTATAATAGAATCAATCTTTGTATCTTCTATAGCGACAAGGGATATGCTTTCCTTTTTATCAAATTCTTTTAGCGGAGTATTCTTTTCAACAACCTGCACTAAAAAATTACTTCCTTTTATGGAAATATTACAATAGCTCATTTTAGGATAATCGGCTAAAAGTCTGTTTTCAATCTCGTCTGTATCAATATTATACTTGTATCTCCCCTCTTTTACATTATAAGATTTAAGAGATTCAATAATATTTTCATTTGGGATATTCTGCGTTCCGTAAATTTGAACGTGCCATATAAAAAACGAAAAAGCAAATATCGTCATAATACAAAGAAAAAATCCTGTTATAAATATCTTTCTCTTTTTAGCTTTTTGCTTTATCCTGTCTATCCCGTATTTTTTTAAAACCTTAAAATTATACCCAAGCTTTTCACTTAAATTAAGAGCTTTCTTTTTTTGAGAAGAAAGCATCTTAAATTCAATCGTATGTGGGTTTATTTTTTTTATATCCCAAACGGAAATGCCATTTTTACTGAGTAAATTTATGTACTTTTCCAAATGAACTCCGCTTACCTTTACAGACATATATCCTTTTAAAAAATGCCACGATTTTAAAACTATCATAATAACCCTCTGTCTAAACGATAAACTCGATGGAATAAATATCTCCTTTTATCAAGATTTCTTCTGTTATTAAGCTTGATAAAAAAAGATTTTCCCCGCAAATTGATATTATTGCACATCCGGAGTTTATCTTAATATTTTCATCGGTATAAGAGATAATTCCCTTGTGATTTTCAATAGATATCTCTTTATTCTCCGTAAGATTAATTTGTAACTTGTCTAAAATTATATTTTCAGGAAGTTCAAGAGATTTTGTTAAGTTTTCTTTGGTACGGTTAAAAAATTTTTTCATATAAAATTATATGTTTTTAAGTCTGTTTTTATGTTTGAAAAAGCTTTATTAGTTTGATATAATTAAAAAAAAGGAGTGTTATTATGAAAAAGAAATTTTCTAATATTATTTGTATATTTTTATGTGCTTTATTTGTTATTTCCATAATTCCGATAAACACATATGCCCTTGAGAGAAAAAAGGACATTAGAAAAGTAAGAACATTTGAACACGCTCCTACAAAAAAGGTAACAAACCAATTCGTAAAAATAAACTCTCCATCAAATAATAAAACAGTCTATAGAAAAAAAAGTGTAACACTTTCCGTAACCGTAACAAACCCATACGGAAGAAACGGCGACTTTACACTTTACGTATATAATCCAAAAAATAAAGCAGTATTTTTTAAATGGATACCAGAATTTAGCGGAACGAGGACATATCAATACACACTTAATACCACAGGGTCATTTGTTCTTGGAAAATACAGGGTAATTGCAACGGCAGAAAAGTACGATGATTTCTATGATGATATTTCATTATCGGAAAATCCGTATGAAATGGCAGAAAATGTCATAAATATCAAACAGCTTCAACCTGTATCGTATATAAAAGCATCTGTAAGCGGTAAAAATCCTACAATTTACTATCCTAAAACCACAGGAGCTGCAAAGTATGAAATATACAGGGCCAGTGCAGTAAATAAAAAATATAAAAAAATAACAACTACAAATAAACTTAAATATACAGATAAAAGTTTATCATTTTATAAACTGAAAAAAATCTCAAAAAAACAAAAAGCAAAATTAAAAAAACAAAAAAAATACAAAGCAAATCTAAAAAAAAGAAAAGCCTCACAAAAAAAGCACAACACCTATTACTATAAGGTCCGCTGTGTTAACGGAAAAGCACAAAGCAGTTACAGCAAAGTAATAACAACAATACTAAAACAACCCAAATAAAAAAGTTTAAATAAAAGTCAAACAAAAGGTAGAACAAATGAAAAGGTTGAAGAAATTATTTATCACTATCGTCACAGTAATATTCATTTTAAGCACAAATGTTTATGCAAGTAATTACATAAAATTCGTTTATCCAAAGAAAGATAAACTCGTCTATATCGGGAATAAATACACCGTAAGGGTAGATTTTGACTGCAATTATATGGATGATGCGGTTATCAACATAACCTGCAAAAATAAAAACGGAAAAGTTATATTTTCTAAAAAATACTATGACCTTGGAAGATATAACAATATTAAATTTACTGCAACTACCAAAAATTTAGTTACAGGTAAATATTATTTAAGTGCAATAAT
>CAMSGF010000075.1 GCA_947058225.1 uncultured Eubacteriaceae bacterium | reverse complement strand
TTGATTGTGGTGTCAGAATTTTTGGGCATCTATGCGCCAGTCAATATAATTTTTATTTTTAAACCGAATAAATAACAAATGAAATTTAATTAATCTAAATTTTTATAAGTTATTTATTCGGTTTAACAATAAAAATTATATTGATATATTATTAATATAATTTTAAAGACAGCAAAACAGTAAAACTTTAAGATAAAAATATAATCAAAGTAATTAAACAAAAAAAGACACATTTTCTAAAATATATCTTTTTGTTTTTACATATTATCTGTAAGTAACATTATACAAGAAAGTGCCGCTATCGGAGCAGTTTCACACCTTAATATCCTATTTCCGAGACTCATTATCTTAAAATCATTTTCTCTTGCAAGGTTTACCTCTTCCGTGTCAAAACCTCCCTCGCTTCCGATAAAAAAGGAAAGAGAATTTATATTGTCATAATTTATTTCACTTAGCTTATTCCCGCCTTTTTCATAAAAAAACAACGTCATATCGTCTTTTGATGCAATATCAACTGCATCTTTAAAACTCATTATATTTTCAATTTTTGGAATGATACCACGCTGACTTTGCTTTGCCGCTTCAAAGGCGATTTTGTTATAACGAATAATTTTTTTTGCCATCTTTTTCTCGTCAGGACGGCTTATACATCTGTCTGTTAAAACGGGAACGATTTTTTTTATCCCAAGCTCTGTGCATTTTTGAACTATCATGTCCATTTTATCTCCCTTTGGAAGTGCCTGATAGAGTGTTATGTCAACGCTTGGTTCTGTGAAGTTTTTATTCATATCCACTATTTTGCACCTTATCCTATCCCCTGTAATTTGAACCTCACACGTAAAATCAAAGCCGTTTGTATCACATATTATAACTTCATCTCCGTTTTTCATTCTGAGAGATTTTAAAATATGATTTTCATCGTCTTTGTTTAAATAAATATATTCTCCCCTTATATCATCACTAAAAAATCTGGGCATTTTCTCTCCCTTTAACCTATAATTTCAGTTTTATATATTGCATTCATCTGATTTAGAAAAACTTCCTGATTATCAGTAAATGTCGCAACGGTATTTTTATCAACTATCGTCTTAAAGCCTTCTTTGTACGCACCATACACTGTGTTAAAAACACATATATCAGTGCATACTCCGGCTATTTGAACTTCATCAACGTCATTTTTCTTTAGTATACCCGCTAATTCAGTCTTATAAAATGCGTCATATTCGCTTTTTTCCAAAAAAATCACGTTTTCTTTACCTTTATTATCCTGATACCATACGTTAAGTTCACCATAAAGCTCACTTCCCCACGTTCCCTTTACATTGTGTTTTGGCCAAAGTTCAAAATGCTTGTCATTTTCACTGTGCGAATCCATCGCAAATACGATTATATCGTTCTTATCATCGTATTCTTTTATTGTCTTTATAACATTTTTAACAATTTCCTGTGCCGCTTTTCCCGCCGTAAGCCCTCCGTTATCATCTACAAAATCGTTGCTCATATCAACTACTATAAATGCTTTTTTCATTTTATGTTGCATCTCCTTGTTAAGTTTTCCTTATTATATACATCTTTTTTAATAAATGCAAGGTGGTTATCATAACTCATTTTTCTTAACATTAATTAAGATGAAGATACAATATAAGTAAGAGGTCAATTATTATATGAGCGATAAATTTATTGAAAAAATAGCCATCATTATAGAAAGGAAATAAAAGTGGATAAAGAAAACGATAAAGGAACTATTGATAATGATAATCTTTCAGGAGATTTAAAATCATTTAAAGAAATAAATAAGGAACAGAAAGATACAAAAAAAGCAAAAGCTAAACTTGCTAATAAAAAAAATATAATAATAGGAACAATTGCATTTGTTGCAATATTTGCGGTAGTATTTGCGATAATAAAGTTAAACACACCGGAAAGAAAAATTAATGTTTTATCCGAAACTATTGAAGCGAGCAAAAAAGTTGATTTAAACAGCCTTGTTACTGTAAAAGAAGAATACAAAGATAAATATGAAATAGCGGCAAAGAAAATAATAAAACTCATGAAATAACAAAAATTTTTAATGTTGTAGATACAACAGCACCCAAAATACAGGTAAAAAGAAAAATAACAGCTTATAAAGATGAAAAGTTTAATATAAAAAAGTTTGTTAAAGTTACAGATATTGTTGATGGGAACATTGAAAACAAGAAAATAAATGTTAAAGGCAAAGTCTACACATCAAAAGAGGGAGATTACAATTTAACTATAAGCGTAACAGATAGTGCAGGAAACAAAGCAAGCAAAAAAGTTATTGTAACAGTAGCGGAAAGACAAGGCAGTATTGCAGGTATTATGGACTGTTTGCGTGGTCATTGGGGAAAAGTTTCATCTACAGGAGAATTTCCATTTGTTGATTTAGTTTTTATGAATATTGATGGGAAACCTACCTTTGACGGAACTGATACATGTTCCTATGAATTTAAATTTTTATATATAAGTCCAGATTATAAATATGCAAAAGCTACTGCGTATATATATAATCCTGCAGGTTTTCAAGGTGATTATAGCAACCCACGTGCAGTTAATTTAGGAGCTGATTACACACTTGAATTTAATTTGATTAATATTAATAATGGTATATTATACATTACGGTTACAGGAGATTATATTAATGGTAGGGGAAAATTTGAATTACTTGAAACTGTATCAGATATATAGATAAAAAAAGGCTGAATTATTATTAATATAAAAATTCAGCCTTTTTTGTATTTACAATCTTATTCTTCAGGAAACTCTCCGTTATGGAACACTTCCTGAACGTCATCATTATCGTCAAACATATCTATCATCTTGTTAAACATATTGACGTGTTCAGGTGCAATTTGAGTGTAGTTATTTGGCACCATATCCACATTCGCTGATTCTGTCTTTATATCATTTTCTTCAAGTGCTTTCATAACATCACCGAATGTATCAGGTGCAGTTGTGATTTCAAAGCCTTCTTCATTTGTTTCAAAGTCCTCTGCTCCTGCATCAAGTGCAATCATCATAAGCTCGTCTTCATCGGCATTTTCCTTATCCACAAGTATTTTTCCCTGCTTTTCAAACATATAAGACACACAGCCGCTCGTTCCGAGATTCCCTCCGTTTTTATCAAACATATATCTTACATCTCCCGCGGTTCTGTTCTTATTATCCGTTAGGGCCTGTACGATTACCGCAACGCCTCCTATCGCATATCCTTCATATGTTATTTCTTCATATACGCTGTTTCCAAGTTCACCCGCACCCTTTTTTATCGCTCTTTCTATGTTATCATTTGGCATATTTGCAGCCTTTGCCTTTGTAATGGCAGTTTGAAGCTTTGCATTTGTCCCGGGGTCTGAACCGCCTTCCTTTGCTGCAACTGCTATTAATTTAGCCATTTTCGTATATACTTTTCCTTTTTGTGCGTCTGTTTTTGCTTTTTTATTTTTTATCGTTGACCATTTTGAATGTCCTGACATATCTTAATTCCTCCACATTTTCATCTTAACCAATTAATTATATCACAATTAAATTTACATAACAAATTTTATTACAATTTTTTCAGATTCTCTAAATGTTCCTTTATTTTTTTCTCCGATGCAATTTCCGTCGGATTATAATAAACTTTGTCTTTGAGTTTATCGGGAAGATACTGCTGTTTTACATAGTGATAAGGATAATCATGTGGATACTTATATCCAACCCCTATCCCAAGCTTCTTTTCTCCCTCATACGTTGCATTTCTTATGTGATATGGAACTTTTGCATTTTCTAACTTTTCAACATCTGATAAAGCCGCATCAATCGCCAGATACGAAGCATTGCTCTTTGGTGAACAGGCGAGATATATCGCACATTGAGATAGATTTATTCTGCATTCGGGAAGTCCTATTACTTCAACCGCCTTAAATGTGGACACTGCCAGATTAAGAGCGTTTATATTTGCATTTCCTATATCTTCACTTGCAAATATGACCATTCTTCTTGCAATGAATTTAGGGTCTTCGCCTGAATATATCATCTTTGCAAGGTAATACACCGCTGCATTTGGGTCTGAACCTCTCATACTCTTTATAAAAGCACTTATCGTGTCATAATGTTCGTTGTCTTTTTTATCGTAATTTAGTTTCCTTTTTTGCATACATTCGCTTGCAACTTCAAGCGTTATATCTATCATACCGTCTTTATTCTTTGGGGTCGTCAAATATGCAAGTTCCAACGCATTTAAAACAGACCTCGCATCCCCGTTTGAACAGTTTGACATATAACTTAAAGCCTCATCTGTTATATTGATTTTTTCTCCTCCAAGACCTTTTTCTTTATCCTTTAATGTGTTTTTTATTATGTTTTTAATATCGTTTGATGATATTGCCTTTAAATTAAATAACGTGGACCTTGAGATAAGGGGTGAATTTATTTCAAAAAACGGATTTTCCGTCGTCGCTCCTATAAGGGTTATCACACCGCTTTCAACGCTTGGGAGGAGTGCGTCCTGCTGCGATTTATTAAATCGGTGAATTTCATCTATAAACAAAATACTTCGCTTTTCATCTATTAAGTTATCTTTTGCCCTTGATATGACATCTCTTATGTCTTTTACTCCGCACGTTACCGCATTTAAACTGTAAAAATATGAACTGGTTTGATTTGCGATTATTTTTGCGAGGGTCGTCTTTCCGCACCCCGCGGGACCATAGAGAATAATTGAGCTTATTTTATCGGCTTTTATCATCCTGTTTAGAAGTTTGTTTTCTCCTAAAATATGCTCCTGTCCTACAAATTCTTCAAGTGTGGTCGGACGCATTCTGTCGGCGAGAGGTGCGTTTTTCTTGATTTGGTTATTTATTTTATCTTTAAAAATTGAACTTTGCATTATTTTACCTACATTTTAATTTATATATATATTATAAATAAGCATTTTTTAATGTCAATATCAATGTAGTGTAAAGAGTGTGGCAGTATGAAAAAGTGAGATTGGTGGTGGAGGTGGACAAGATTAAATATTATCTAAAATTATATGAGAATATTATTGGAAAATGATGCGGATAAAATTAATTAATACAATATTTAATATAAAAATAAAAAGCGTATCTATAATTTAAACATACTTTATTAATATAGAAATAAAAAGTGTGTCTATAATTTGAACATACTTTTTACTTAATTTAAGAAGAAATTATTGTATTGTATTTATAAAAATAAAAAATTCAATAGCTATATGAAAAATTTTATATAGTTGGAGCGATAGGTGCAGACTTTGCTTATACTAATATT
>CAMSGF010000074.1 GCA_947058225.1 uncultured Eubacteriaceae bacterium | reverse complement strand
ACAGGTACGACTTCCCTGGTGACCAGCGTGATATCATTCGCCCCCGTCGTATCTCGCATTGGAACACGATTTGGAGATAATTCCCGTAATAAATAAAATAGACCTGCCAAGTGCGGATATAGATATGGCTATTCGTGAGATTGAAGATTATATAGGAATACCTGCACAGGACTGCCCTAAAATTTCCGCAAAAGAAGGTTTAAATATAGAAAGCGTCTTAAATTCCATTGTAAAAGACATCCCATCTCCTGCCAATCACAATGAACTGCCGCTTAGAGCATTGATTTTTGATTCATATTATGACCAATATAGAGGTGCAGTTGTTTCAATAAGGGTTATGGAGGGAAGTGTTAAAAAAGGAATGAGAATTAAATTCTTTGCCACAGGCAAGGTTTTTGAGGTTGAAGAAGTTGGAATTTTTACAAAGACATTAACCCCTACTGATAAACTCGAAAGCGGAGATGTCGGATACATCTGTGCGAGCATAAAAAATGTTGAGGATACGAGAGTCGGGGATACAGTTATGGATATGGATAATTTAGCCGATTATCCACTCGATGGATATAAGAGTATAACGCCTATGGTATACTGCGGGATATATCCGGCAGACGGCTCAAAATATGAAGATTTAAAGGAGGCTCTTGCAAAGTTAAAATTAAACGATGCGTCTTTATTGTACGAGCCTGAATCTTCCGTAGCGTTGGGGTTTGGTTTCAGGTGCGGCTTTTTAGGGCTCTTACATTTGGAAATAACACAACAACGTCTCGACAGGGAATACAATATTGACCTTGTAACCACGACACCAAGCGTTATATATAACGTTATAAAGACCGACAAAAGTATATTAAATGTCGATAACCCGACAAATTTACCCGACCCCGCAGAGATTAATTATATGGAAGAACCGTTTGTCGATGCCTCTATTATGCTTCCAAGTGAATACGTCGGAGCAGTTATGGAAATATGCCAAAACAGACGTGGAATATATAAGACAATGGACTATATAGAAGAAAACAGGGTTACATTAAAATATGAAATGCCTTTAAATGAGATTATTTACGATTTCTTCGATACATTAAAATCAAAGACAAAGGGATATGCGTCTTTGGACTATGAGCTTTTAGATTACAGAAGGGCAGATTTGGTAAAACTTGACATACTAATAAATTCAGAGCTTATAGACGCATTAAGTTTCATTGTCCACAGAGATAAAGCACAGCACAGGGGCAGACAGATAGTTAAAAAGCTAAAGGAAGAAATTCCAAGACAGATGTTTGAAATTCCTATTCAAGCGGCAATAGGAGGAAAAATCATAGCAAGGGAAACGGTCAGGGCGATGAGAAAGGACGTGTTGTCCAAGTGCTACGGAGGAGATATTACGAGAAAAAGAAAACTCCTTGAAAAGCAAAAAGAGGGAAAGAAGAAAATGCGTAAATTCGGCAAGGTGGAAATTCCACAGGAGGCTTTTACGGCTGTGTTAAAACTAGACGAATAAAAAAGATGTCTTTTAGACATCTTTCTTTATTAATACGTACATTTTTTACAAGGGTCTTTGTAAGTTTTAGCATTATTTAATGTAGTTTTACTTGCATTTTTTCCCGCACAGGATTTACTAAAATGATATTTCTCCCCATACGGCGTTACGTATACTATCCTGCTCGTGTCTTTCTCTTTAACTTTTATTTCGATTTTATCACTCACTTTTCCATTCAGCGATGAAATTAAAAGAATCGTCTTTCCTTTCTTTTTCGCCTTTAATTTAAAGACAAATACCGTCTTATCATCTTTAGTCTTAAAGCTTATTTCTTTTATACTTACAATTTTTTTGTTTCCTATTTTAACTTTTATCTGATTTCTTTTTAAATTTTTTGTTTCTATATACGCAGTATATTTTTGCGTCTTTCCAACCTCTTCCTCAAACCAATCTTTATCAATTTCAATGCTTTTTACAACAGGCTTTTCTTTTATAACAAAATTTATATCCTCACATTTTATATCTTCATTCTTTGAAGAAGATATCTTTATCTTTGATTTCCCCTCTGTCTTTGCCTTTAATGAAAAGTTTATAGCAGTATAGTCTTTTTCATCCTTAAAAGATACTTCCTTTATATCCACCGCACTGTCATTTGTATTTTCAATTTTAAATTCATCTTCACTAAGCCCTTTAGGTGAAGCATATACCTTGAAACTCAAATCGGCTTTTTCATACAAAGAATAACTCGTCTGCTTAGGCTTTTTAAAAGATTCAACCTCTTTGGAAAAGACTGCCATCATAATCGATATGACACAAAAAAATAATAATATTGATATTATCGTTATAAAAATTTTCTTTCTTTTTCCGTTTGTTTTCCCATTTTTGATTTCATTGTTTTCTTTGTTTTGTTTTAAATCGATTGTTTCCATAATAATATTCCTCTTTTATTAATATAACAATATTATATCACAAACCTTTTCAAAATGGTATCGTTTTAACATTACTTAATTTTTAATTTACATTCAAAATAAAAAAAGAGAGTTTAACACTCTCTACGATTTATCTTTCTCCGATATGTACTGCTTAACCTTTTCCAAAGCGTCCTTGTAATACAGTGATTTTATATCAGGAAAAGCCTTTAAAAACCTTGTCTTAACCGATTTTAACGTCTGCTCGTATTCTTCCTTTAATTTCAGATAATTAAGCCTTTTCTCATCCAGATTTTCCAATGTTTTAAATGTCGTCGATGTAAGCCTCGTCCCTATCCCAACCGATGCTGTTGTCATAGCCCTTGAAATTTTATCAAGAGTTTCAAGGTTATGATTAAACTTGCTTACACTGTCTAATGTATCGATTATGTCAATAATAAATAAAACTATAAAAACACATACAACGCATACTCCAAGTTTTATCGGTATAAAGCTTATTAACTTTAATATTGCAGGATTTAAAATCGATACAACAAAAAAACAAAGAAGCCCCCATATAATCGAAAACGGAAGACAGATATATCCCATAAAATTATATTTTTTATCGGTATAATCCCACCATCTCGTCTTAAAGATTTTCTCCATTAAAATTCCCGTAATAAGTTCAAGCACCGTAGCAAGAAGTCCTGAGCCGAAAAATAATATAAAATAGTGATGCTTTACGGGTTCAAATATAAACAACACCGATAATGCCCCAAAACCATATATTGGACATATAGGTGCATTTAAAAAGCCTCTGTTATAAAATTTCCCATCCTCAATAGTATGATATACAACCTCACAGCACCAGCCTAAAAAGGAATAGATAAAAAATAATAAGATGTGTATATAAACTGAATAATACATAACTTCTTCCTACCTTAGCGAAAAAAGGGAAATTGCATTGCCTGCAGTCATATTAATCACTTCTTCAATGCTTATTTCCTTTAATGCTGCGATTTCTTCTGCCACGTGTTTTACATATAAAGGACAATTTCTTCCGCCTCTTTTTGGAACAGGAGCGAGATACGGACTGTCCGTTTCAATGAGTATTCTTTCAAGAGGAACATATTTTGCACAAGATTTTACATTATTTGCGTTTTTAAACGTAACCGTTCCCGAAAAAGATATATAAAGTCCCAAGTCGAGATACTTCTTCGCCATTTCCTTACTCCCGGAAAATGAATGAAGTACACCTTTGTTACCTCCGTAATTTTCCTTTATTATGTTATAGGTATCCTCGCTTGCTTCCCTTGAATGTACTATAAAGGGAATTTTTTTCTCCCCTGCGATATTTAACTGCCTTATAAAGATTTCTTGTTGAATATCCCTTTTTGAATTGTCATAATAATAATCAAGCCCTATTTCACCAAGAGCTACAACCTTTTTTTCTTCAAGCTGCTTTAAAAGTATTTTTTCAAACTCTTCATCGTATAAACGGCTGTCGTGAGGGTGCATCCCCACCGCAGCGTAAATAAAGTCATTTTCATCTGCAAGCTTAACTGAATTTATATTGCTTTTAAGGTCGCAGCCTACATTTATTACAATATAATCTTCTTTTTTTAATTCATTTAATAATTCTTTTCTGTCTGTATCGAATTTTTCATCGTCTAAATGTGCATGAGAATCTATTATCATTATTTCTTATCCTCTTCCTCCAGTGGTACATATATTTTTTCATCAGGATAGATTAACCCGAGATACTTCTTTGCTAAATATTCTATATAAGACTTCTTATCAGATTGTGAAAGTTCATCTTTTAACTGCGAGTTTTCAAGCTTTTCATCTTCAAGCTGCTGCTCAAGTTTTGACTGTTCTGTGTGAAGCTGCCAGTATTCGTATTCCATCTTTGCCATATGCACGACAAAATAACACACAAATAAAAGCAATATAACACAGACTACAGCAGTTTTTTTCGTAATTCTTATCTTCTTTTTATTTTTCTTTCGCCTTGATGTTTCATATCGGCTGTTCTTTGCTCTTTTTAAATGATTTTGTCCATTTAAGTCAGCGTTTCTCAAATTATTCACTATCCTTATTTTTATAATAATTTTTAAATTTATTATAACGTATTTTTAAAGATTTTGGAATATTTAATGTTTTTTTAATAATTGATTTATATTTGCTTATAGGTTTTTTGTATTTTATAAGTAAATATTTCTTTTTTCTCCTAAGCCTTTTTCTCGTTTTTTGATTGAATTTTCTATTTTTAATAATGAAAAAATAAAGTATCTTTTTATATACGGGACTTATAATGAAATAATACAGACTAATCCCCAAAATAAAACCCAAAATAAGATAAATTCTTAAATAGAAATAGCTGGTCTTAAAAAACAGGTTGATTAAAAGAATACTTCCAACCGACCAAAAGGCTATATCTGAAAGAGATTGCTTTTTTGTCATTTCATAGACTAATATAGTAATAGTGTGATATAAAAAGCCGATTATGACCCCTCCGTAGAGGGTGTCCAACATTAAAAATATCTGTGTGTATATATTTTCTTTCATCTATTTAAACAGCTTAGCAAGAAAAGAAGATTTTTCCATAAACCCTGCATCGTCTTCATAACTTAAGGCGTAGATATTTCCCACTATTGCAAGCTCTTTATTATCCAAATCCAACTTTTCAACTTTTAAATCTTCTCCTTCTATATTTAAAAGTCCAAGGCTCGTTTCTATTAAGACATTTTCTTCATTAAAATTATGTACGTCTATACAATCATCAATTTTTAAACTTCCTCTGTTAAAAATTTCAAGATGTTGGTCTGAAATATTTTTATCCATGATTTCCTCCTTGATAGCACAGGCACTTTACAGTATAGCACACGACATTATCCCCTTTTATCCCCTTTTGTCCCTTTTTA
>CAMSGF010000073.1 GCA_947058225.1 uncultured Eubacteriaceae bacterium | reverse complement strand
TTAAAATAATTTTATTATACAATTTAAAAAAACTCAATTATAAGTGCAAAAACGGCAATAGAAAAGATTAGGTGAGTTTGTAAAAATTCCATTCACTTAAAAGCGTTAGCAATCTCGAAGATAGGCGTTAGCCGTTCTGAGAGTTGCGGCAAGCGTAAGGCGGAAACGGCGTTAGCCGTTGTAGCGTATAAAAATATGTATTGTATCTTTTCAGTTTGTTAAAACTGAAAAGAATAAACATATCAATTCTAAAATGTTCTTGTTTTCTCTACTATTGATTTTTTTTAAATTGTATAATAAAATTATTTTAAGCATAAAAAAAAGCCGTCTGGTAAACGGCTATAAGCATTAAAAAAGGTATAAAAAAATGTATACAGTTATTAGCGCATTTTTACGCTCAATTTCTATATATTTATATTATTATAAAAATAAATAAAAGTCAACAGATGTATTCTATTGATTTTATATATACCTTTTAAATGCTCCTTTTTATGCTAATAAAATAAAAAAAGGAGATAGATACAATCAATGATAATAATTTAAAAGAAGAAAAAGAAGAATTAAGGGGTAAAAAGATTTTAATAACTTTTAATAATCCTCAAAATTGGGGCTATATAGTTAATGAACCTGATGATATGAAAACGGTTTTATTTGTGCCTGTAATTGGAAGATTTTCAAGTATATTATATATGTCTTGCACAAAAGAAATCGGAAAAGAAGGAACTGTACATTTTCATTTATTTATATTAGCATATCAAGCCCTATGGCGTACAAGTCTACAAAAATTATTCCCTCACGCTGATATAAGATTTTGTAATCAAGAACCAAAAGTTATTGATGATTATATAAAAAAGACTGGCAAGCAAGAAGGCACGGAAAAAGAAGAAACACGTATTGACGGTTATCAATTTGAGTGGGGTGAAATCCCTATCAAAAGACAAGGCAAAAGAACTGATTTAGACAAATTAAAAAATTTAATTTTAGAAGGAAAATCAAACGCTGAAATATATAATATCAATTCTGATTATATGAAATACTGCAACTCAATAGACAGAGTAAGAAATGATTTATTAACAGATAAATACAAAAAAACTTGGCGTGATTTAGAAGTTCATTATATCTTTGGTAAGTCTGGAACTGGTAAAACTCGTTATGTAATGGAAAAATACGGTTATGAAAATGTATACCGTATAACAGATTATGATCACCCTTGGGATGGATACAATAATCAAAAAGTAGTTGTATTTGAAGAATTTAGAAGTAGTTTAAAAATACAAGATATGCTCAACTACCTTGACGGTTATCCTCTCTCATTACCTTCTCGTTATAGCAATAGACAAGCGTGTTTTGTAATTGTTTATATCATAACAAATATCGGTATTGAAGAACAATTCGCAAGTGTTCAAGAAAACCATTTAGAAACTTATCAAGCATTTTTAAGAAGAATACACGACATAAGAGAATACACAAATAACGGAATAGTTGAGTATAAACAAGGTAAAGATGAAAATGATGAGTATAACTTTTTTGATGAAAACAATCAAAAATATATGACTAAGATAGAAGATAAAAAAGAAAACAAAACTTATAAAAAGTTATAACATATAACATAAAAGCAGGGGCTTAAAGCCCTTGTTTTTTTATGCATAAATAGTTATGTTTGGTATCGGGTTAGACAGATAAAAATGTAATTTTTGTCTGACTAAACGCTGATACCTTGATTTTTAAAAAATTATTTTATAAAATTAAGATATAAAGTTTATTGATATGATTATAACAATCATTCTAAAGTAAAAATAAAACCTAGTGTTTTCTAAAGTGATTGCTCTTTTTTTGGGAAGTTTTTGAGTGATAAGAAAAAACTTGTAAGTTTAGGAATTGATGTTAAACACATCTTTAAAAGTATAGATTAAAAACAGTATAGGATATAATAATCTTATTAAACAACTGGCAAGAATAAAGTTGTTTTTTTTAATGGAAAAAATGGAATTATTAAAAGCAAGTCAACGCTAAAAATGGCAATTAGAACACAATGGGCAAGTGTATAAAAAGCCTACGGACTTAACAAAAAAACAGTTCTTCACTTACGAGTGAGGGGCTGACAAAAATAAAAATTATACAAAAAAGGAAGTGAAAAGAAATGGGAAGAAAAACATTAAATAATCAAGTTCAACACGCTTTAACACAAAAAGCAAAAATAGGGGAAAGTAGACACAAAGCAAAAGAAGAACTAAGACAAGAATATGCTGATAAAGGTGAAAAAATGAATTTTGGTGTTGCTGTTGACGGAATACATAGCATTAAAACTTATGATGTCTATAAAGGGCATTGTGAGCGTTTTACGGCGTGGTGTATAGAGAATAAAGGTGTAAATAAATACGCTAAACTTGAAAGCATAAAACAGTATGCTCCTGAATACTTAAAAGAGAGAGAAGCACAAGGCTTATCACTTTATACATTAAAAGCGGAAAGGGCTGCGCTAGGCAAGTTATACGGTGAACAAATACCTTATAAGTTTGAAAAAGCAAGGACGTACAAAGACGTTACACGTTCAAGAGGGGCGGCAAAAAGGGACGCGCACTTTTCGGAAGAAAAGAACGCTCCTTTGGTCGCCCTCTGTCGTGGAACTGGTGGACGTCGTGAAGATATAAGCAAATTAACAAAAGAATGTTTTTTTATTAAAGATGGTAATATGTTTGTTAGATTTGAACAATCAAAAGGGGGGCGTGATAGAATAGCCCCCGTATTAAAAAACTATCAAGAACAAATAAAGGAATTATTAGATAAAACAGAAAATAACAAACTTCTTTTTGATGTTATTCATAATGGTTGTGATGTTCACGGTTATCGTAGAGAATACGCACAAGAATTATATAAAACTGTTTGTAATGATGAAAAATTAAAGGCTGAGTATTCAAAACAATATGCTCCAAGAAATGAACCAAATATAAAAGGTTCTGTTTATCGTTCACACGAAAAAGAACGCCCTTTTGTTGGTGAAAGAGATAATATTTATATCGTAAGTCAAGCACTCGGACATAATAGACTTGATGTATCAGTTAATCATTATTTAAAATAAAATCGTAAACGTAAATTAAAAGTCAAGATGTAAAAGGAAGATTTTTTTAAATGTCTTTTTATTTAAAAAAATACTCTTTTACGTCTTTACTTTTTCACAAATAAAATATAATAGAAAAAAGGTGGAATAACAGTCTTTTGTTATTCCGCCTTAGGTGCTGTTTTTTTTATTATTCAATTTCTACTGTGTTATTTTGGTAATCAATGACAATCACTTTATAAGGCTCACGCCCTTTTATAATATCATTCTTAGATTTAAAAAGTCGGATTTTTAGTTCGGTTGGTTCACCGTTTATATGATTGTGTTCGTATTCAATTCTTTTATAAAGTTCGGGGTCGTTCCTGTTCTTGTATACAATTACGTTTAAATCGGTATCTCGCCCCCGTGATCCGTCTTGCATTGTGTAGGACATTGAATAACTGTGCATAACGTGAAATTCGGGTAGGCGTAGGTAATATATATACCCTAGCAATATAAAAGCCCCCAGAAGGGCGCACAAGCCCCCTAGAATCCATTCTTTCCTGTTCCTCATAGATTTATACCCCCCCCCTTCAAATATTTTACCTTAAAATATAGCAACTAGAAATATTATAACTTGAAATACTGGAAATTACTATCTTAAAAATTATTATTTATAATATTGGTAAACTTGAAGGGGCTGAACATATGAAGTATATACACATAAGAATTGTTGAACTACTGGAAGAAAAAGAAATCTCAAAGAATCGGATATGTAAAGACTTGGACTTACCCCGTGGCAACTTCAACAAATACTGCAGGGACAATTTCCAGAGGATAGACGCCAACTTGATAATACGGCTCTGTGATTACTTTGGCTGTGATATATCGGATTTACTGGAAATCAGAGAAAAAGAAGAATAGACAAAAAAGATAAGCACTTTTCGGGGTGCTTATTTTTTTATACATATAGCATACTCAATTATCCCGTATCAGATACATATAGGATATGTATAAATGGGCTTGATTTCGGCACAATCATTTTTAAATTGTCTTGACTGGTGCTTATACTTCGGGGCAAAATAAAACTCATTCTGTGGAAATATTCGTATAAATTAGTATAAATGTTTCACGTGGAACATTAAAAAATGCTTTAAAATCAAGGTTTTTCATAAATAGTCTTGTTCCTAGTAATGAAATCACAACTTGTCATGTATTTATCATTGGCGCTAGTCGTGATGATGTTTGGCCTCATGGGGTCATCTGTTACAATATTGTGTATTACTGGTGCATGGTTTGTGGCTCTTATGTCATCTAACATTTTTGCCATACAAGAAAAGAACAACCTTGACCGCCTATATGGTTCGGTTTCCGTTAGTTTGAAAGACATAGTGCTGGGACGATATGTTTTTTCCTTTCTAAACTATTTCATATCCTTCCTCGCAGTGATTATTTTGCATTTTGGCTTTGCAACTTTTCAAGACAGAACAATAGAGTTATCTGAAATTGTGCTTGGATTTAGTGCGTCATTTTTAGTTTTCTCTACTATTACGGGAATACAAATGCCTATATATTTCAAAATGGGCTATACAAAAGCAAAGGTTTGGTCTATGGTTCCGTTTGTTGCAGTGATGGCTTTGGTGGCGATACCAGCTTTCGTTCCAGCGTTATCCGGCATTATTGAGTTTATACAAACTCATAGAAGTATTTTGATTGTGGTTGGTATAGTAGTAAGCTGTATTATCCAATTTCTTTCATATAAGATTTCCATTATTGCTTATCGTAACAGGAAAAGAGGTTGATTATATGAAATGCAAATCTTGTAAAATGCGTATGTCTGATTTCTTTATAACCTTTGATTATGAAAACAACGGTATAACGAAAAAGGCTATGAATGTTCCTGCTTATAAATGTCCAAGTTGTAACAAAGTTATCGTTCCCGATTTGATATTAGGAAAACTGGAAGCCTTTGCAGAATGGGAAAAAAGTAATATTATCGACTATACAAAATGTGAGCAAATGGAAGCTGAAATATTTACGGTTGTGCACAACATATTAGGGATTTAAGCTTGTAGTGGGGAGTGAAAATATCAGTTATCAATGAATATGCCGCCCTTGTGTGCTGTACAGGTATTAGGCAGCTTGAATTTATAAAAATAAAAGCCGCCGTTTTGGTATAAGAAATAATAAAAACTTATAAACTGCTATCGGGTTCCTCGCTGTTTTGTATTTGCTGTAAATCATTTATTTTGACAGCAAATTCCTGAACCGCAGGGGAATCCTCCG
>CAMSGF010000072.1 GCA_947058225.1 uncultured Eubacteriaceae bacterium | reverse complement strand
GCTGTTGTCAATTATGTGGCGCTGCTCGGATGGTGCCCTTCCGACAATCAGGAGCTTTTTAAAAACTTTTCCGATTCCTCAAGGATAAAGATACTCTACGTTCTTTTAACAAAGGAAGTCTGCGTATGCGATATTGCAAATATTTTAAATATGACACAGTCAGCAGTATCTCATCAGCTTAGAATTTTAAAACAGTCAAAGCTTATAAAAAGCAGAAAAGAGGGGAAAACAGTCTTTTATTCTCTTGCAGATGAACACGTTAGGACTATTCTTTCTCAGGGTATGGACCACGTAAATGAATAAAAATTAATTACAAAGGAGACAAAAAAATGAAGAAGAAATTTAAAATTGAAAATTTAGACTGTGCGAATTGTGCAGCAAAGATGGAAAATGAAATTAATAAACTCGAAGAAGTTAATAAAGCGAGCATAAGTTTTATGACCTCAAGGCTTACATTGGAAGCGGATGATGACAAATTTGATACAATTCTTTCAAAGGTCGAAAATGCGATGAAAAAAATTGAAGACGATGTAAAACTTTGTTATTAAGGTATATTTAATAACAAAATCAGTTCTTTTATTTTACGAGAGAGGGGTAAACTTATGAACAAAAGAGGTGTAGGGGTAATATTTTGTCTTATTTCTGCCATATTGTTTTCTTCAAGATACATTGCTGCTGCAATATTTATGTCTAGGACACAAACATGGAGTATGGAATTGTTTTATGCAGGGTTGGAATATGTCGGATATCCGTTACTTATTGTGAGTATAATATCCTTAATTACAGGGATAATCTATCTTGTACTGGGAGAGATAAATCAAAAAGGATAAAAATTATAATTATATAAAGTTTGCTTATACTATAAATCTTAAGGTCAGGAATTTTAAACTTATATATTAATTCTCTTGAAATGAAAGGGGAATAAGAAATGAAAATAAATAAAAAAACGACTAGAATTATTGTAGCACTTTTAATCTTTTTTATTGGGTATTTGTTTCCAAGAGAAGATTATAAAATGTATTGTCATTTATTTGCATATATTTTGGCTGGATATGATGTCATTATAAAGTCTGTAAAAAATATTTCAAAGGGGCAGGTCTTTGATGAAAATTTTTTAATGTGTATTGCGACAGTAGGAGCACTTGCTCTGTCGGATGTTGCAGAAGCTGCTGCGGTTATGTTATTTTATCAGGTTGGGGAGTTGTTTCAAGGATACGCTGTTGGGAAATCGAGGAATTCCATTAAGGAGCTTATGGATATATGCCCTGAATATGCTAACGTTGAAAGAGATGGAAATGTCGAGAGGGTATATCCTGAGGATGTTGAAATAGGAGAGGTTATCGTTGTAAAACCGGGAGAAAAGATTGCACTTGACGGAGAAGTGGTCTATGGAGAAAGCAGCGTGGATACGAAGGCACTGACAGGGGAAAGTATACCTATCTATAAGGGAAAAGGCGACGAAGTTTTAAGCGGGTGTATAAATTTAAACGGACTTATTAAAGTTAAAGTAAAGACCAGTTTTGACAATTCCACCGTTTCAAAAATTTTAGAACTTATAGAAGATTCCGCAGATGAAAAGTCTGTTACGGAAAATTTTATAACTAAATTTGCTAAAGTTTATACTCCGTTTGTTGTAGCTATTGCAGCACTTCTTGTTATAGTACCGACTTTATTTTTAAAGTTAGATTTTAATACATGGTTATACAGAGGATTGTTATTTCTTGTGGTGTCGTGTCCCTGTGCTCTTGTTATATCCATTCCAATGGGATTTTTTTCAGGGATTGGAGCAGCCTCTTCAAGAGGAATTTTAATTAAGGGAAGCAATTATCTTGAAATGTTATCAAAAGCAGATATTTTTGTTTTTGACAAGACCGGAACTTTAACAAAAGGAGAGTTTAAGGTAAGCGAAATAGATTGTGTCGATATAGAAAGAGAAAATTTGCTTGAAATAGCATCATATATAGAAACTTTTTCGACTCATCCGATAAGTTTATCCATTGTCAAAGAATTTGGAAAAGAGATAGATATTACAAAGGTAAAAAACTTTGAGGAAATATCAGGACATGGGGTTAAAGGTGAAGTTTTTGAAATGGAAGTTTTAGCGGGCAACGAAAGGCTTATGGATAAGTTTAACGTTCCTTTTGAAAAGAAAGATTCAACCGGAAGTGTAGTTTATATAGCAATAAATGGAAAGTATGCCGGTTGTATTGTAGTTAAAGATGAAGTAAAAGCGGATAGTCTTGAAACTATTTCTTCTTTAAAAAATATGAGGATAAAAACTGCTATGTTAACGGGGGATGGGAAAGAGGTTGCACAGGAGATAGGGGAATATTTAGGGCTTGATGAAGTCCATTCAAAACTTCTTCCAAAAGATAAAGTAGATTTGACAAAAAAACTTATGAAAGGTGGTACACTTTGTTACGTCGGAGATGGGATAAACGATGCACCTGTTCTTAAAATGGCAGATGTCAGTATTGCGATGGGTGGACTTGGTTCTGATGCGGCCATTGAAGCAAGTGATATTGTCATAATGACAGATGAACCGTCAAAGATTTTAACGGGGATTAAAATTTCCAAAAAGACGATTAGAATAGTTAAAGAAAACATCATTTTTTCTCTTGGAATAAAGGCAGGTGTGTTGATTTTAGGGGCGGTTGGAATTGCATCTATGTGGATGGCGATATTTGCGGATGTAGGGGTCGCGGTGATAGCGATATTAAATTCTATGAGGGCTCTTTCTGTCAATAATAAAGTTTTAAACAATAATGACAGTATTTTAAAGATATAGGTATCTTTTAAAAAATGTTTACTGTATTGTTATATATTTAAAGATAAATATCATTGAAAATAATTAATATAACTTGTTTTGAAAAATTTATGTTAATGTTTTTATATGTTTGTAAGTTTAGTTGAAAGTGGGTGTGGGGTTGTGGGGCGGTGGCTTTAAAAAATGAGGGAATTTTAAATATATTTAAAATTCCCTCATTTTTTAAAGTAAGAGCATATTCTTTGAATATGCTCTAAGTGAAATGCTTCGCATTTCACCCGCCGCCCCGCCTCAAACTCTCTTTAATTTGTCAAAGTTTAGAAAATTATATTTGTTTATTCATTTATCATTCTTTCAACCACTGAAATATCAGATTCATAGTATTTATATTCCCCATTAATTTTCTGGTAGTGTTCTTCACCTTTTCCCGCAACGATTATGATGTCTCCTCTATCAGATTGTTCAATAGCTTTTTCTATCGCGGTTGTCCTGTCTTCTATAATGAAGTAAGGCTTTTTATGTGGGATAATATACTTTGCAACTTCGTTGCATATATCTTTTGTTTCTTCAAATTCAGGGTCTTCAGCCGTTAGATATATCTTGTCGGCGTATCTCCCAATCATCATACCTATAGCTTTTCTTCTCATTTGATTTTTTGAACCGCTGCTTCCGCATACAACCGTTACTCTTGCAGTTGGATAATCTTTTTTAAGAGATTTAAAAAGCTCTTTAAAGCTTAAATGATTGTGTGCATAATCGACTATAACAGTTATCTTCTGATTGTTAAATACGTTCATTCTGCCGGGTATTGTTATATGCTTTACTGCTTTTTTTATGACTTCGTAGGGCACACCGTATTCCTTTGCTGCCACTATCGCACAAAAAGCATTTTTTATATTAAATCTGCCCTCTTGGTCTATTGTATAATGCTCTGTTATATTATTTTTTGATACAAGGTCAAATGAAAAACAGTTTTCTTCCTTTTTTATATTTTTTAAGTAATAATCATCACCTTCTCTTCCTATGATTATTACTTTTTTTGCATTTGTGTCGGCTATTTTTTTTATTTTGTCAAATTCCTTTGTGTTATGCATTATTATGGCAGTTTCGCAGTTTTTCATAAGTTCGCTTTTACATTTTAGATATTCTTCGTATGAATTGTGTTCTCTTGGTCCGATATGGTCTTTATCTATGTTCATAAATACTGCGATATCATACTTTATGCCAAACACTCTGTTGTGCTTATAGGCCTGTGAGGATACTTCCATTGTGAGATATTTTAACTCATTGTTTTTTGCATTATAGAGCATTTTTTGAAGGTCTAAAGATTCGGGAGTTGTTAGGTGAGATTCTTCTTCATCATTTTTGTTTGTTACGACTTTTACAGTTGATAAAAGCCCCGTTTGGTGACCTAAATAGGTATTTAATATTTTATTTACATAAAATGCAGTTGTTGTCTTTCCTTTAGTTCCCGTTATTCCTGTTAGCTTAAGGCTGTTTTCAGGATTTTCATAAAAGAAAATGGCTACAAGGCTCATTGCTTTTCTCACATCTTTTACGATTATTGCAGGAATATTGTTTTCGTACTTTTTTTCTGAGATATAGCAGCTTATTCCATTTTTGATTGCTTCGTTCAAATATTCTTCCTTAAATTTTGTTCCCTTGCATATAAACAGGTTGTTTTTTGAAGTTTCTTTTGAAAAATATGTTATATTGTTTATTAAAAAATTTTCTTTTATATTATATGTTTTTTTCAGTAATTCATTTTTTTTAAGTAAAGAAATGATATCGTATATGTTTTTGTCTTTAGGCTTCATATCTTCCTCCAACGATGTATGTAATAAAAAATACTTTCATATAGCAAGACGGCTGTGCTATTATTTTTCCGTCAAAAAAATTTTTATTTTAATAACATTTTACATTATGAAAATATTTATTGCTTAAATATTATTTAAAATAATTCTTACGATTTTCTTACATTTCTCTTGTGCTTTTATTACTTCATAATAATATGGGATAATATTTATTTATGTGGAGGTTTGAAATGGAAAGAATGTATTTTTTATGATGTTAGTTAAAATGATTTATAAATAAAATGACAATATTATTATACCATTTTTTGTAATGTATTAAACATAAAATGGAGATAATGGGGAAGTTTTAATTAGATTTTAATGAAAAAATGTGAATTTGGCAGATTATAATTTGTCGAATAAAAAAGTCGATTGTGTAACAATCGACTGTATTTTCATCTGGCAGGGGTAGCAGGACTCGAACCTACGCATGACGGAGTCAAAGTCCGTTGCCTTACCGACTTGGCTATACCCCTACATAATGGGGTGAAAGATGGGATTCGAACCCACGGCCTCCGGAGCCACAATCCGGCGCTCTAACCAGCTGAGCTACAATCACCATCAACACATTTATGGCGCGCCTGAAGGGATTCGAACCCCTGGCACACGGCTTAGAAGGCCGTTGCTCTATCCTGCTGAGCTACAGGCGCATATTATTTAAAAAAATGGAGCGGGTGAAACGATTGAATTAGTGGCGCGTCATTTACGTGAACATCAAGTCAAAA
>CAMSGF010000071.1 GCA_947058225.1 uncultured Eubacteriaceae bacterium | reverse complement strand
TATCAAATTTTTCAAGCAAAGGAAGACAAGATTCCCCGCCAAAGTCAATATAAGCACAAAAAATCTTTATAAAAATTATTCAGGCACAGACGTTTTAAAGAATATCAATATAAATGTAAATAAAGGGGATATTTACGCATTGATAGGAAAAAACGGAGCCGGCAAAACGACACTTATGAAAATTCTCACAGGTCAGACGATGCAAACCGATGGGGAGGTTTCCTTGTTTGGAGAGAGCGAGAACTTAAATGCAGGAAGGCATAATATAGGAACGATTATTGAAGAACCGAGCTTTTTCCCATATTTAAGTGCGAGGAAGAATCTCGAGTATTACAGAATACAAAGGGGGATAAAGGACAAGTCGGTCGTAGATGAACTTCTTTATAAAGTCGGGCTTGAAAAGACGGGTAAAAAGAGCTTTAAAAACTTTTCACTTGGAATGAAACAAAGGCTTGGAATCGCCCTTGCACTTATGAATTCACCAAAGCTATTGATACTTGATGAGCCTATAAACGGACTTGACCCAACGGGGATAGTGGAAGTCAGGAATTTATTAAAAGACTTAAATGAAAATGAGGGTGTCACCATATTGATTTCAAGTCACATTTTAACCGAGCTTTCCTCCATTGCAACGAGATATGGTTTTATAAATGATGGGAAACTTGTTCAGGAGCTTACAAAGAGTGAGCTTGATAAAAACTGCACGAACAAAATCGTTCTACAGGTCGGAGAGGCAAAAAAAGCACTGGTTGTTATGACGAGGATGTTAAATGTTAAGAATTTTAATATTATAAATGACAATACCATTGAAATTTATGATAAAAATCTTGCGTTAAAGGATATAAGCAAAGCCGTAATTTCAAATGACATCGAATTATATTCTCTTGAACAAAAGAAAGCTAATTTGGAAGAGTATTTCCTTGATGTAATCGGAGAGGGTGATGTTATGAGAGGGGGTGGGTTAAGTGCTTAATTATATTAAAAGTGAATTTTATAGAATTTTTAATCATAAGTACACTTACGGATATTTAGGCTTCTTTGCAGTCTGCGGAGTATTGTTTGAACTGGTATTAAAACTATCGTGGAGCGGGGACCCTGCAACACTTCCCGCAGAGAGAGGTATATTCTACGGAATAATGATGGCATCAGTTGTCGGGTGGTATCTGGTCGTTATGGTAATTGACGGGATATGGTCCGCAGAAGGCAGGATAAGGGTTTTAAAAAATACCATAAGCTTTGGTATTTCAAGAGCACAGGTTTATATAGGTAAACTCATTGTCGGAGTTATAATGGTTGCATTTTCAGTAGCATTTATATGGCTTGTCTACCTATTATCAACACTTATCTTATGCGGGGCGTCTTCCTTAACATTTGCCGTCATAGATAAGATGATGAAGACATTTGTGTTATTGGCACCGCTTTGGCTTGGAGCGATAGGACTTTCATATTTCTTATCAAGTGTAATAAGCAATTCAACGGTTCACACTGTGCTTTATGTATTGTACTTTACATTTTTGCCAAACTTAATTCAGCTTGTCGGACTAAAGTTTCCAAAAGTATATGAATTTCTTATGAATAAACATTTGGCGGTTTATCCGGACCAGATTGTGAGTGCAAGTGTGTTCTCTCCTGAGCTTATAAAGAATGTAATGATTATAGGAATCGCTTATTTTGCAATTCTTTCGGTTTTAGGGTTAGTATTTTTCAGAAGAAAAGAAATCAATTAGCCTTGTTAATAAGATATTAAATGGAGGTAATACTGACTAAATGAAAAAATTTATAACGATTTTGATGCTTTCCATCTTAGGTTTCTTCTTTTTAAAAAGAAAGAAATCAGTTAATTAATATGGCAGCCTCTTATGAGGCTGTTATTTTTATAAATAAGGGGTGAAGTGGGAGTTTTGACGGAGAAAAGAGTTGGGTTAGGAGTGAAATATGTTATGAGGTGAGATAGTGATGAGCATATGAATTAGTATATAAGTATGATTTATGGATTAATAGTGGTTTTTCATGCAGTAATGCTGTTTTAGGATAAAAATGAATATAGAGTATGAAGGGATAGCGCTTTAAAATGACTTGTTTGTCGCATATATAACAATGAGTTTGGGTATGGGGTGGAGTAGGGGCGGCGGCTTTTGTGAATAGGATATTTAAAAATAAATTTTTAAATATCCTATTCACAAAAGTTCAGGCGATATAAATCGCCTGTCAGTGAAATGCTTTTGCATTTCACCCGCCGCCCCCCCCGCATCCAAACAAAAAAATCAAACGTAAATACAAAATTCTCCTCTCACAAATTTTCTTATTTTTAACAATAATTATATTTTTTGTGTTATAATAATTAAATAAAAGCAATAATATAAGGAGAATAGCTATGCACGCATTATTTATAATTTTAAACGATATATTTCTTATAGAAGAAATCCATAATATATTGCTTGCAAGCGGTGTGGGAGGAACTATTTTGGATAGCCATGGGCTTGGAGATGTTGAAATGAATTATTCTTCCACTCATTCCACTTTTGGCAGCTTAAGAAATATAACAAATAATAAATTGCCGGAAAACAGAACCATTATTTCAGTTATAAAAGACGATGATAAACTCGATGAAGTAACAACAGAAGTTTTAAAAGTTCTTAACAATATTGAAAATAGCGGAATCGGTTTTATGTTTGTTATGCCGGTTGAACTTATTTTTGGATATAAAGGGAAAGATATTAAATAGATTATGGAAAAATATAAAAAATATATACCCGAATTTTGTGTCTTGTTATGTTTGATATTTATAATACTGATTTTTATTCCTTTTGTGGCCGCACAAAATAATTATCTGTCTCTTGGACTTAACGATAAAAAAATCACAAAGATAGAATATGTCCAGTATAAAGATGAACCGTTTAGGTCCGTTATAAAACAAAAAAAGGAAATTACTGATAATGATGAGCTTTTCAATGCTTTTGTAAAAAAAGCAAATATGCAAGATGTCGTTTTGTTTAATAATCCCAAGTATTCAAAAGAAACTTTATTTATACATTTTTCTGATGATACTTCCCTCAATGCCTTTTTAGATGGGAATAAAATCGGCTTTGATTATGGAAAGGTTTGGATACGAAACGATGAGGCCACAAAAATAATAGAAAATATGAAGAATACCAACCTTATAAAAAAATTAGATAAGATAAAATAAAAGTTAAGGAAAATGCGATTGTATTTTCCTTATGTTTTATAAAAAATATATTTTGATTATATAAAAGAAAGGGGTTTATAATGACAGAAAAATCAGGACTTTGCCTTAGCGGCGGCGGTGTAAAAGGCTTTGCCCATATAGGAGTTTTAAAAGCATTGGAAGAAAATAATATAACTTTTGATGCAGTAAGCGGAAACAGTGCGGGAAGCTTGGTGGGAGCTGCTTATGCACTTGGATACAGTTCGGATGAAATACTTGAGTTTTGTAAAAATCAAAAACTTACCGATATTTTAGGATACAGCAGCATTTCTAAAAAGTATGCCGATGTAAAGCAGGGTGAAAACGCAGTAAATATGATTAAAAATTTTAACCCTGCAATTAATTCTGAGATAATTGAAAACTTCCTTTTGGCTTTAATAGGAGATAAGGGCTTTGACGATATGAAAATTCCTTTTTACTGCGTTGCGGTAAACTTAAAAGACGGAAGAGAGATTGTATTTGAAGACGGAGAGCTTGGAAAATGCTGCAGGGCGAGCTGTTCGATTCCCGGTGTTTTTACTCCTGTTGAATACAATGATATGATTTTAGTTGACGGAATGGTTTCAAACAATATGCCAGCCGATGTTTTAAAGAACAGAGGAATAGATAAAGTTTTAAGTGTAAATTTAAAAAAATATTCGACTGTTGGTAAAAATAGCACGAAATATCTCGATATTTTGACAACGACTATTGATATAATGGCAAAGAGGAGTTTTGAACAGGGACTTGCCAATTCCAACTTAGTCATCTCTCCTATGCTCGATATAAAAAGCAGCTTCAATATAACAAATGATATGGTGGACAACCTGTATAATATAGGGTATAATGAAGCGGTGAAAAATATGGATAAAATTACTGCATTATTTAGTAAAAATTAACTTGAAAGTTATTATAAAAGCTTGTATTTTGATAAGCTTTATTGTATAATTTTTCATTGTTAGGTGAATATAAGGGGGTTAAATAATGGCCAGAAGCAAAGTGGAAAAAGTTGCCAGAGTAAACTACGAACAAGTCGATACAATAGTCGGTGCAGATGTTACCTTTGTAGGAGATATTTCTTCTACGGGTTCTGTTAGATACGAAGGAACTTTAAAAGGAAACACGAGTGTTGACGGAAACTTAATTGTCGGAAGAAATGCGTTTATAAGTGGTAATATTAAGGCAAAAGTGGTTCATATAATTGGGACGGTTGAGGGTATTATTACGTGTGAACAATTAAAAATCTTATCTACTGGAAAGCTTACAGGTGATATTTATGTCGACAGTATCATTATTGATGAAGGTGCGATATTTATAGGAAATTGTAAGATTAAGGAAGATGATGAAAGCACAAAAATCGAAGAAATAATCAAAAGCGAAGAATAATTAATACTATTTTAAGTAAAATATATTTTAGGAGGTATAGCAATGATTACTAAAGATATGGGAATAATGGAAATAGTTGAAAAATATCCTGATGCAGTTGGTGTTTTCCAAGCGTATGGATTAGGTTGTATAGGTTGTATGGCTGCAAGGTTTGAAACATTGGAACAGGGAGCATCAGCTCATGGTATCGATGTGGACAAGCTTGTGGAAGACTTGAATAAAATTGCTTAAAAAGAAGGCTTACGCCTTCTTTATTTTTTATTGTTATGGCAGAATATACATATGGAATGAACACTCATTTATATGAGAATATATTTAAAATTGCAAACAAACTACTAAAAGATTATGATATAACCTCTTTTCCTATTGGAATAAATATTATAGAAGAAATTATATATGATTATGGCTACAATATAGAATACTTTGATAACTGCAAGAGGTCTTGTGTTCTTGGAAACTGTGTTATATGCGGAAAGAAAGATAATGAAGATGAACGAAGAATTACACTATCCCACGAACTCGGTCATATTTTAATTCATTGCACAAACCAATTGGAAAATGAAAAATTGCAACTTGATAAACAGGAAAGTCAGGTTGAAGCATTTATATTATATTTTCTAATTCCCGACTTTGAAATAGAAAATAATCTTAATATGTCTATGTATGAAATGACATCTTATTTTGGTGTTGATGAAAAACTTATTAAGAAAAGACTTAAATATTATAAGAAAAGTATCAGACACAAATATGAATAATATGTAATATTTTTTTTAAAAAATTTACGTATGAATATAGATATTTTATTTAATTTGAATTTAAAACCAATTAAAGCGTATTGTTAAATATATTGAAAAC
>CAMSGF010000070.1 GCA_947058225.1 uncultured Eubacteriaceae bacterium | reverse complement strand
ATGGTCTTTGCCCGTGTTTTCAGGGTATATGGTGATAAAGTCGGTGTTTAAAGGCTCTAAAATACGGAACTCCTCCGCACGGTGGAATCGCATACGGGCTTGACAGACTTATTATGCTTTTGACAGATACAAAAAACATAAGAGATGTCATAGCATTTCCAAAAACACAAAATCATTCGTGTCTTATGACAGAGGCTCCTGCTGTTGCCACGATGGACCAGCTTGATGAGCTTGGAATCGAACTTGTGGAAGAGGATACGGAAGATTAAAATTCAATTAAAAACAATGTTAAAATTAATGTATTAATATATAATAAAGAATATTAATGATAATTAGGAGATAGTATGTCAGGAGAACACAAATTATGTAAAAGTCGTGATAATAAAATAATTGCAGGAGTGTGTGGCGGTCTTGCAAAATATTTTGATATAGACTCCGCAATAGTAAGACTCGGGTTTATTTTGCTGACCTTTGCCACATATGCGGCTATGGCAGTTGTATATTGTCTTATGTGGATACTTCTTCCAAATGAAGAGGTAAAAGTGCAAAATGTTTCAGGAAACAGTGACAGTGGCAGATACAGAGATTACACCTATAAAGCAAACCCTACAAATTACAGCAATTATGAAAATTCAAATGAAAAAGCAAAAGAAAATGAGGATAAAAAAACTAAAGATTATTCTAATATGAATGAGGAAGAAATGGATAAGGATAAAAGTTCTTCATCTCTTGGAATAATTTTGATTGTAATAGGATTTGTTTTATTTTTCAGAAATATGATTCCTCATCATCTTTTAAATAATTATATATTCCCGGTTGTTTTGTTAATATGCGGAATAGTACTGATTTTTGCAGCCGGAATTAAATCAAAAAGAGAAGAAGATTATTATTATGATGATAATCTTAATAGCGATGAACAGGCCGTAAAAGAAGAGGTGTCGGAATATAAGAATGAAAAAGAAGAGCAAAGCAGTGTTATTGTAACCCCGATATATGAAGAAGAAACTTCCGTAAATGAAGAAAAGGAAGAAGATTTAGAAAATAAAGATGTTCAAATAGAAGCTATGGAAGAATTCCATTTTGAAGATAATAATGAAGATGAAGAACCTGTTTCAGATGTAATTATTCTTCCTCTTGAAAGCGATAATAACGCAGATACAGACATAAAAGATGATGAAGAAACAAGTGATGATGACAAAAGCAATGTTATAAAAAATTTAGATAATATTAAAAAAGAAGATACGATACAGACATTTGATGAAATTGATACGACAGATATAGAGGAGGGAAATCAAGATGAATAAAAACAGAAAAATAGTTCTCGGTATTTCTCTCATTATCATAGGTGGGATATGGTTGTTATCTTCATTTGGCGTGAATCTTTTAAGTCTTAGGGGATTTTACAGGGCATTTTCATTGATATGGCCGCTTATTCTCGTTGGAATAGGAGTTAATATGTCATTTTCAAAAAAACTTTCAAATATAATATGGTTTTTGCTTTTACTTCTATTTGTCGTGTGTACTATATATTTTACTAATTACTATATATTCTATTAATAAAGACTATAAAACCTCTGAAAAGGGGTTTTATTTTTTATTATAATATAGTTTTTCTAATATTATACATACAAAAATTTTAAAAGAAGAAACGTTAAAAAGTATAAATAAACATTTAAAATCACTTGGCTTTTTATACATCACATTAGACCTTGAAGGATATGAAAGTGGAAGTATGAATAAAGATATCGAAAATAAATAAAACCTCAAAGTAATTATACTTTGAAATTTTATAACAATTTTTCTTAAAATAATATTAATAAATTATTACAAAATTCCTGCCCTTAAAATAATAAAGACAGGAATTTCATTTTTTAATATATTATTATCTACACTTATTCGTCGCTTGCTTTATCAAGGACAATTTCAATATTCTTTGTCCTTCCGTTTCTCTCAATCGTAACCTTAACCTTATCACCCGGCTTATGATAGTAAAGCTGCTCCCTTAATTTAAGCATCGTGTTTATTTCAACATTATCTATCTTTGTTATAACATCTTTTTCCTTAACTCCCGCTTTATCTGCACCTGAACCCTTTGAAACTTTTACGATATAAATTCCCTTTTCAACGGTTAATTCCTCCGTCCCCGTATAATACCTTGCTATTTCTTTATCCACACCTGAAATTCCAAGAACTGTCGGAGTGAATTCTCCCTTATCCAGAATTTGAGAAAGTATAGGTTTTACAATATTTATCGGTATTGCAAAGCCAAGCCCCTCACCACTTTGAATCTTATAAGTGTTTACACCGATAACCTCACTATAAGAATTTAATAAAGGTCCGCCGCTGTTTCCCGCATTTATCGATGCATCGGTTTGAATTAAGTCCTCTGCGATGGTTGAAGAATCTATCGCAATACTTCTGTTGAGAGCTGATATTATCCCCTGTGTCACAGTCCTTTCAAATGTCATTCCAAGAGGATTTCCTATCGCAATGGCAGACTGACCTATGTTTATTTTTTCACTGTCACCTAATTTAACAGTTGGAAGATTTTTTGCATCTATTTTAATAATCGCTAAATCTACAACCGTTGTCTGATATATAATCTTCGCATCGTATACGGTTCCGTCTTTTAATGTCACCGATATTTTCTTTGGCTTGTTCGTTACGACGTGTTGGTTTGTAACGATATATCCGTCACTGTCAACGATAAAGCCCGTTCCAACCCCACTTGATTCGTATTCCCCTGTAAACATATCATAAGAAACCTCTGTCGTTTCAATCCCAACAACCGCAGGTGTTACCGTACTTGCAACTTTTTCAGTTGTATTCGCTCCCGCTTTTGATATATTTGAAGATTCCTCTTTAGAAGAATTATCCTGTGTTATATTGGTTTGATTGTTAAGTTTGGAGTTTATCATATTGTTCATATTGTGATTTAAAACCAAAAAAAGAATTGAACAAAAAAAGATTCCTCCTATAATCAATCCAAGTATAAAAATAAATAAACTTTTATTTGTGTTTTTATTCACTTTCTGCCTCCTAAAAATTTATAACACTGCTTATGCCTATCCTGTCAGCCATATTTAATTTATAATCTCTTCCCTCTTTTATATTAAAACTTTCTGTAATTTCTTTGACTGTTTTCAGTGCAATACTTGGAAGATTGTTTTCCTCACTTAAATGTCCAAGGCCTATTATTTCTGTCTTATTTTGCACTATTTTTGAAATTATATTACCGCTCGCATCATTTGAAAGGTGTCCGAGAGGAGATAAAATTCTCTTTTTTAAATCTATCGGATATCTCCCGTTTTTTAGCATATCGACATCGTGATTTGATTCCAAAAATACAACCTTGCACTCTGAAAGCTTTTCAACGATATCTTCCATAATCATTCCCATATCCGTCGCTATTCCTATTTTTACCTTACCTGCATTTATTATGTATCCAACCGGTTCAACACTGTCGTGAGGAATATCAAACGGAGTTATCTCTATATCTTTTATGTTAAAAGGCATATTATCATACACATAATTTATATTTTCTTCATCTATCGGACCGACTCTTCTTTTAACCATTCCGGCAGAACCTTTGGTCATAAAAAGAGGAGTATCATATCTTCTCGATATAACCCCTGCTCCTTTTATATGGTCGGTATGTTCGTGCGTTATTAAAATAGCATCTATGTCATTTAACGTCTTTCCTGCTTTTTTCAGTTCGTTTTCTATTGTCCTTGCAGAAAGACCTGCATCTATTAATATATTCGTATCTTCACTTTCAAATAATAAGCTGTTTCCCTTTGATGATGAAAAAAGACTCGTGAATTTCAATTTATACATCTCCTAGTTTTTTACTCTTTTTATATCCGCACCAAGAGATTTGAATATTTCTTCTATATTTTCATACCCTCTGTCTATATGTTTAAGTTCGGATATTTGAGTTGTCCCTTCAGCCGCAAGACCTGCAAGCACCATAGCCGCTCCTGCCCTTAAATCAGTCGCATTAATCTGTGCGGCGTAAAGTTTACAAGGGCCTGTAAAAACGGCAGTATTTGCGTTAACCTGAATGGACGCACCCATTTTCTGAAGTTCATTTACATATCTGAATCTGTTTTCAAATATGCTCTCCCTTATCGTGCTTACTCCGTTTGCAAAGCACATTAAAACTCCCATAGGCTGTTGCAAATCTGTCGGAAAACCGGGATACGGAAGTGTTTTAACGTTGCATGGTTTTATATCATCAGTTCCGATAACCCTTATCGCATCGTCATATTCGATTACTTCAATTCCCATTTCCTTTAATTTTGCACTTATTGATTCAAGATGTTTTGGAATTATGTTCTTTACTAAAATATTTCCTTTCGTAACCCCTGCTGCTATCATATAAGTTCCAGCTGTAATCTGGTCAGGCACAACGCTGTACTCACAACCATGAAGCTCTTTTACACCCCTGACTTTTATAACATCGGTTCCTGCTCCTTTTACATCGGCACCCATAAGGTTTAAAAAGTTTGCTATATCAACCACGTGAGGTTCCTTTGCAGCATTTTCTATAACGGTAAGACCTTCTGCCTTTACTGATGCCAACATAACATTTATTGTCGCCCCGACACTTACCATATCCATATAAATATTCGCACCCTTAAGCTTATTTGCCTTTATTTTTATCGAGCCTTTTAAATCAATCTCTCCGCCTAAAGCCGCAAAGCCTTTTATATGAAGGTCAATCGGCCTTGCCCCTATATCACAACCTCCCGGAAGCGGTAGTTCAACTTCCCCATTCCTACCAAGAAGTGCTCCCAAAAGATAATAGCTTGCCCTCATCTTTGTGCTTTCTTCGCAAATTTCTTCCACAGTATATCCACCGATATTAGTGGTATCTATTCTAAGCTTATTGCCCTCTTTTCTTATTTTTGCTCCCATCTTCTTTAAAATGCTTATATAATTTTTTATGTCTTGTATATCTGGGATATTTTCTATAATAAATTTATCTTTTGCAAGAACGGTCGCAGGAAGAATCCCAAGTGCAGCATTTTTCGCACCTGTGATAATTACTTCACCTTTTAAAGACTTTCCCCCGTTAATTATAATTTTTTCCATAAAGATATCCTTTTTATTTTAAATTAATTTCTATTTTATCATAACAAACAAAGTGAAAAAAATAAAGTTTTTTAAATATATTTTTAAATAACTTTCATATATCCGACCACAACCCTGTCCAAACCTGCTAAATCTTTAAACGTACGTATCCCGTAGTATTCGTTATCTTCCATTATTTTCATAACATCTTCAGCCTGATCGTGACCTATTTCCAAAATTAAAAGCCCTTTTCTGTTTAAATGAGATGCACTTTCCCTTATGATTTTTCTGTAAAAATAAAGTCCGTCCTCACCTCCGTCAAGCGCCTTTAACGGCTCGTACATAGTGATGTCCTTTTGAAGATTATCTAAATCTTTTGTCCTTAT
>CAMSGF010000069.1 GCA_947058225.1 uncultured Eubacteriaceae bacterium | reverse complement strand
GAAAAATCGGTGAATGTAATGTTACCGCAGGGGATATTATTCATGATGCAGATGTTGAAATAATTAATCCCGACTTGCATATCGCTTCACTTATGGAAGATGGAAATTTAGATATGACTATCACCATTGATTCAGGGAGAGGATATGTTCCAAGTGAAAAAAATCAAGTTGAAGGGATGCCTATCGGTACACTTCCTGTTGACAGTATCTTTACTCCTGTAAAGAAAGTAAACTACACTGTTGAAAACACAAGAGTAGGAAATATAACAGACTATGACAAATTAAGCATTATGGTTTGGACTGATGGAACTATTATGCCAAAGGAAGCTGTGTCATTAGCATCAAAGGTTATAAATGACCACTTGCAGTTATTCATAGAAATGAATGCAAGTCTGCCTGAATCAAGCTTGATGGTTGAAAGAGAAGAAAATGAAAAGGAAAAAGTTTTGGAAATGTCTATTGATGAATTAGAACTTTCCGTTCGTTCAAGCAACTGTTTAAAGAGAACAAACATAAACACTGTTGAAGAATTAATCTCAAGAACTGAAGATGAAATGGGCAGGGTTAAAAATTTAGGAAAGAAATCTTTAAATGAAATAAAGAAAAAACTTGCTGAAATAGGCTTATCATTTAGGCAGGGAGAAGAATAATAAGGAGGAAGATATGTCCGGATACAGAAAGTTAGGCAAAGCTACTCCTCAAAGAAAAGCTATGTTAAGGGGATTAGTGACAGATTGTATTAAATACGAGAGAATCACTACAACTCTTTGCAGGGCTAAGGAAGTAAGAAGAGAAGTAGAAAAGATGATTACTCTCGGCAAAAAGGGTACTTTGCACGATAGAAGAAGAGCATTGTCTTATATATATGACAAAGGCGTTGTAGAAAAGCTGTTCACAGATGTTTCAAAAAGATATGAAAACAGAAACGGTGGCTACACAAGAATTTATAAACTCGGAACCAGACTCGGTGATGGTTCTGAAGAAGCTATATTGGAATTAGTAGAAGCTGATGTAGCTAATGAAGAATAAGATTTTTTAAGGAACAGTTATTTTAACTGTTCCTTGAATTTTTTTAGGTTATATGTAATATAAATATAGATAAAATTTTGTTGTTTATAATATGTTTATTTATTATTTGTTTTATTGTATTTATAATATTTATAACAAGGAGGATGGAATATGAATTTGGAAGATTTTTTAAATTATATAGAAAAGGAAAAGTTTGTTAAAGGCGGAAGTGAGTATCATAAGTTTATGCATAAAATAAGTCAGGAAAGCATAAAGATAACATCACATTTAAATTCAGGTTATCATGAGCCTTGTGAGATTAGAACTATAATGAGTGAACTTATCGGAAAAGATATCGATGATGGGTTTAATTTGTTTCCGCCGTTTTTTTCTGATTTTGGAAAAAATATAAAGTTTGGGAAAAATGTTTTTGTAAACTCCGGATGCAGTTTTCAGGATCAAGGTGGAATTACGATAGGAGATGGGACACTTATTGGGCACAATGTTGTTTTGGCTACAATAAATCATTCCAAAAATCAAAAAAACAGAGCAGATATGTATCTGTATCCGATAAATATTGGTAAGAATGTATGGATAGGTTCAAATGCAACGGTACTTGCCGGAGTTAATATTGGTGATGGAGCGATAATTGCAGCTGGTGCCGTTGTTACAAATGATGTGGCAGAGGATACTGTAGTTGGCGGAGTACCTGCAAAATTAATAAAAAATATTGATGATTAGATAATAATTTATTATATAAAAATATATTATGGTTATTGAAATTAATATGTATTATTATTTAGGTAAAATGGACTTTTTATATTTTTACCATAGAAAATTTATATTAGCTATTAAAGGTTGTTCTATATAATTATTTACAAATTTTATATATTTTTTATAAAAATATACATAAATTATGATAATATATTTATATTATTTATTGTTTTAGAGAGGTTTTATCATGGAAAATATGATTTCCATACAAAATGTATCATTTAAGTATAGGACGGGAGAGGGGATGGAAGATGTGTTGGCGCTTGACAATGTATCGTTTGATGTAAAAAAGGGTGATTTTGTGGGAATAATCGGACATAACGGTTCGGGGAAGTCTACTATCGCAAAATTATTAAATGCGATTTATTTTCCATTAAGCGGGGATGTGTTAATATCAGGGATGAACACTAAAGATGAAGAAAATATATGGAAAATCAGACAAAAGGCAGGCATGATTTTTCAAAATCCCGACAATCAGATGGTTGCGACTATCGTTGAAGAAGATGTTGCATTTGGACCGGAAAATTTGGGTGTGCCGCACGCTGACTTAAGGGGCAGGGTTGATGAAGCGCTTAATATGGTCGGTATGTATGAATACAAAGATAAAAAACCTCATGAGCTTTCAGGTGGACAAAAGCAGAGAATTGCGATAGCCGGTATTTTGGCGATGGAGCCTGAATGTATTATTTTAGACGAGCCTACGGCTATGTTAGACCCAAAAGGTAGGGTTGAAGTATTAAACACAATAAAAAGACTTAACAAAGAAAAAAATACGACTGTCGTTTTAATCACGCATTATATGGATGAGATAGTCGATTGTGACAATATATTTATTATGAACAACGGAAAGCTTGAATATGACGGGAAACCAAAGGATGTATTTAAACAGGTAGAGTTTTTGAGGAAACTTCGTCTTGAGCCTCCGTTTGCAACAAGGGTTTCTTATGAGATGAATAAATCAGGAATTAATATAAAAGACGATGTGCTTACAATAGATGAATTAGCGGAGGAAATATGTCAGTTAAAGGTATAAATTTAAGTCATACATATGCTCTTCACAGCATTTTTGCATTTGATGCGTTAAAGGATATAAATTTTGAAATAAATGACGGAGAGTTTATAGGGATAATCGGTCATACGGGTTCTGGGAAGTCTACGTTTATACAACATTTAAACAGGCTTTTGTCGCCGACAGCAGGTCATGTGCTTTTAGACGGTGTGGATATAAACGGGGATGGGATAATGATGAAAGATGTGGTAAAAAAAGTCGGGGTTGTGTTTCAGTATCCCGAATATCAGCTTTTTGAAGATACTATATACAAAGACATTGCATTTGGGGCGAAGAATATGGGGTATGAGGATATTGAGGGTATCGTAAAAGAATCTATGGAACTTGTCGGACTTGACTTTGAATATTATAAGGATAAAGCGCCCTTTAATTTATCCGGTGGTCAAAAAAGAAGGGTTGCGATAGCGGGAGTGCTTGCTATGAAGCCAAGTGTTCTCATTTTAGATGAGCCTGCAAGCGGTCTTGACCCGATAGGAAGGGAAGAAATTTTTGAGAATATAAAAACACTTCACAAAAAGAAAAATTTAACCACAATTTTAGTTTCACATTCTATGAATGATATTTCAAATATAGCTGACAGGATAATGGTGTTTAATGAGGGAAAGCTTGAGATGTTTGATGAAACGAAGAATGTATTTAATAATATAAAGATGCTTGGGAATATAGGGCTTGATATTCCCGAAAGCAAGAAGTTGTTATTGCTTTTAAAGGAAAGAGGTTTTGATGTCGATACCGATTTATATAAAGAAGATGATGTTATAAATGAGGTAGTAAGGGTTTTAAAGAAAGGTTAAAATATGTTAAACGATATAACGATAGGACAATATTATCCAACGGGTTCACCGATTCACAAGATGGACCCGAGAACAAAACTTATGATGACTTTTTTATATGTTATATTATTATTTTTTGCAAATAATGTATATAGCTTTGTTTTTATGTTTTTATTATTGTCTGTTGCGATAAAAGTTTCAAAGGTACCTCTTAGTTATATACTAAGGGGGATAAAGACGATTGTCTTTATAATAATGTTCACAGTGGTTTTAAATATGTTTATGACACCCGGGGATAATGTGTTATGCCAGTGGGGAATATTTAAGCTTACGACAGAGGGGATATATAACGCAGTTAAAATGGCCATAAGGATTGTTTTACTTGTTTGCGGAACATCTCTTATGACTCTCGTCACATCGCCTATATCTTTGACTGACGGGATGGAAAATCTAATGGGGAAAGTTCCCATACTTAAAAATTATGCTCACGAGCTGGCTATGATGATGAGCATTGCACTTAGGTTTATTCCAACACTTATGGAAGAAACAAACAGAATAATCAATGCACAAAAGTCAAGAGGAGCAGATTTTGAAAGCGGGAATTTGATAAGAAGGGCGAAGGCTTTAATCCCTGTTTTAGTCCCTCTGTTTTTAAGTGCATTTCAGCGTGCAGAAGATTTGGCTCTTGCGATGGAGGCGAGATGTTACAGGGGAGGGGAGAACAGAACGAGGCTTAAAGAATTAAAGTATACTTATTTAGACAGATATGGCTATATGATATCTTTCTTTATGATAGCGGGAGTTGTAACTTTGAATGTATTTGGAGTGTATTTATTATGAGAAATATACTTATCACAATAAGTTATGATGGGACCAATTATGTCGGGTGGCAATCGCAACAGGGAGGAAGAAGCATTGAACAGGCTGTAAAAAAGGCAGTAGAAAGGCTTGTTGGAGAAGAGGTTACGATATATGGAAGTGGCAGAACTGATAGTAAAGTTCATGCGATAGGTCAAACTGCTTCTTTTTATACTTCTTCAAGCATAGATATAGAAAAAATCCCATTTGGAATCAATAATTATTTAAATAAGGATATAAGGGTTATATCGGCAGTTGAAGTCGGTGATGATTTTCACGCAAGGTATTCGGCGAAGGGAAAAGAATATATATATTATATTTATAACAAAAATATAATGAACCCTATATTTTTAAATAAAATGACGCATATTTTTTATGACTTGGACATTGCTAAAATGAGAGATGCTGCATCTAATTTAATAGGAATGCATGATTTTAAAGGATTTAGCAAAAAAGGTTCAAATGTGAAAAGCACTATAAGGGAAATTTACGATATAGATATACAAAAGGATGGGAATATAATAAGTATAAAGATAAGCGGAAGTGGATTTTTATATAATATGGTGAGAATTATTGTGGCAACTCTTGTAGACATAGGGAGGGGCAAATTTGAGGTGGAGAGAGTGGAAGAAATTTTAAAAACAGGCGACAGAAATCTTGCAAAAGTCACTTTAGGGCCTGAAGGTCTTTATTTAAACAGAGTTTTTTATGATTTATAGGTAAAAACTGTTGACAATATTATCTAAATTTTATAAAATAAATAGGCTGATATTTACTTTATTTTAAATTACACCGTTAGCCCCGTGTGTTTTAAAATAAATGTATGATATTATTAACACATTTTTCGTTTCGGAGGTTAAAGGAATGTTAACAAAAACAACCAAAATTGCTTCCCCTGACCAAATTGAAAAGAAGTGGTATGTAGTAGATGCAAAAGGAAAGAGGCTACAAAGAGAATTTCTTTACGGTACATGGTGAGCATCAGGCATGGAATATCCGTATTCTTTCA
>CAMSGF010000068.1 GCA_947058225.1 uncultured Eubacteriaceae bacterium | reverse complement strand
TTTCTACAACCATAACCGCATACCATATCTAATAAATTATGAAGATTTGTTAGATTTATTCAATAAAAAACTTTTTTAAAATAAAGAATAATATTATAAAAATATAAATTATAAACTATAAATTGTAGCAAATAATAGATTTTAAGTAATATAAAATAATAGTAGAAAAGTGATATGAAAAGCGTGTTTTTCTAATGATGAAAAGAATTTATATTAAAATAACTTTTATATGTAAATATATGTAGTTAAATAAAAGCACCTCCCAAAAGGGAGGTGCTTTTATTTATTTTATTAAATTATTATGTAAAACATTTAGCGCTTCTTTTGCCTGTTTTGCATCTACCAATACTGAAATTGTAGTGTTGGAATCGGAGGACTGATAAACGTATATCCCGTTTGAATAAAGCGCTCCGATGATTTTTGCAACAATTCCTGGCACTCCTTTCATTCTTCCCATAATTGTTATCTTTGTAAAGTTATCGTTTATTTCAAAATCAAGCTCCAAATCATTCATAATCTTTTCAACGATTGCTTTTCTGTTGTGGTCGATTATGAACGTCTTTCTGTCTGGGAAGATGTTTATCATATCGATTGAAATTTCCTTTTTTGCGAGGGTATCAAACATAATATCTTCTTTTTGGATGTCGGTGAATTTTATATCGACCTGAGAACATCCGTCAATTTGCGTTACTGCTGAGAATTTATTTTCCGAATAGATATTTTTATCCATTTCATCTATTATTGTTCCGGCATTGTTTCTTCCTTTTTCTGTGTTTAATATAGCGATTGGAACGTCTGCTTTCATTGCAAATTCAACTGCCCTTGGATGAATAACTTTTGCTCCGTATTCGGCGAGTTGGAATATGTCATCATAGTTAATTTGTTTTATTAACTTCGCATCTTCTACCATTCTTGGGTCGGCTGTCATTATTCCATCTACATCTGTATAAATTTCAACTAAGTCTGCGTGAAGTGCAGCTCCAAGGGCAGTGGCAGTTATGTCACTTCCACCCCTTCCAAGAGTTAAAATCTGTCCTTCCTTACTCATCCCCTGAAATCCTGCAACGATAGGTATTATATCTTGTTTTAACAGATTCAACAGATTCACTGTGTTTATATTTATTATTTTGCTTTCACCATAATTATCATTTGTCATAATACCGGCTTGTCCACCGGTTAAAGCTCTGGCATTGATTCCTTTTGCCCTCATTTCTTCACACACTACAACTGTTGTTATAATTTCTCCACAGCTTGTAAGCAAATCTTTATTTCTAAGACTTGCTTTGTTTGGGTCGGGTAACAATGCTAAAAGTGAGTCTGTGGCATAAGGTTCAGGTTTTCTTCCCATAGCGGAAACCACTATGACAGGCTTTAAGCCGTCATCAATGGCCTCCAAAGCATTTTTTATAATCATAGCACGTCTTTTTTCAGTATTGACACTCGTTCCGCCATATTTTTGTACAACTATATTCATAAATTACTCCTTTAATTCAACCATGATAGTATCCATTCCTATTTTTACAATGTTTTCCCACGGTATGTTTATATATTCACTTCCTAAAGAAAGAATGTTCTTAATTCCTCCCTTTGGAATCAGGATAGCTTTTATTGTACCTTCTTTTGAATCAATTTTCAAGTCGCATCTGCCTAAAACGCCAAGTTTTTCACCATTATTTACATTTATTACAACTCTGTCTTTAAGTTCAGATAGTTTCATTTTCATCACCTCAATAAAATATATTTAATTTATCTTAATATATTATAAAAATTCATATGTTTTATAAAAATTTTTCTTGTAAAAAATTTGTAATTATGATAATATATTAAAGGTTATGTACCAATAATCAAATATGCTAATCCTTTGGTGATTATAAAGAGCATATTGAAGAAAAACCTAAGGAGGAAAAAAGAATGAGTTACATTCAAATGAAACAACTGCTTGAGGCCGGAGTTCAATTTGGTCATCAAACGAGAAGATGGAATCCGAAAATGAAAAAATTCATCTTCACTGAAAGAAACGGAATCTACATTATTGACCTACAACAAACTGTAGGACTTGTAGATGATGCGTGCAAATTTGTAAAGGAAATTGTGGAAGACGGTGGAGAAATAATGTTCATTGGAACAAAAAAACAAGCACAAGAAGCTGTTGAAACACAGGCAAAGAGATGTGAAATGCCTTATATCAACCAAAGATGGCTTGGTGGAACTCTTACAAATTTCTCAACAATTTCAAAGAGAATTCAAAGATTACACGAACTCAATCAAATGGAAGAAGACGGAACTTTTGATCTACTTCCAAAGAAAGAAGTTATCGGATTAAAAAATCAAAGGGATAAGCTTGAAAAATTCCTTGGTGGAATTAAGAATATGGAAAAAATTCCTGATGCACTATTTATAATAGACCCTAAGAAAGAAAGAATCGCCGTTGCGGAAGCTAAAAGACTTAATATTCCAATTGTCGCTATTGTTGATACGAACTGCGACCCTGATGAAATTGATTATCCAATTCCGGGAAATGATGATGCTATAAGAGCAGTATCATTAATTGCTACAACTATTGCAACAGCTGCTTTGGAAGGAAAAGAAGGCGGACAGTTAGGCAGTGCTGCTATGGATGAACAAGTGGCAGATCAAAGTGAAGAAACAGTTGATGGACCTGTTGTATTAGATGAAGCTCCAAGTGAAGTAGCACAACCCGCAACTGAAAAGGAAGTAGAATAATATAAAGGAGAAAAGGGAATGGCATTAACAGCTAAACAAGTAAAGGAATTAAGAGAAAAAACCGGTGCAGGAATGATGGACTGTAAAAAAGCCCTTGTTGAATGTGACGGAGATATACAAAAAGCTATTGTATTTTTAAGAGAAAAAGGACTTGCATCAGCAGGAAAGAAATCTGACAGAGTTGCAGCAGAAGGAGCTGTCGGCTCATATGTAAGTGAAGATGGGAAAGTCGGAGCAATCGTTGAAATTAACTGCGAAACTGACTTTGTTGCAAAGAATGATGATTTCCAAAGTTTTGTAAAAGAAATTGCTGAATTTATTGCTGAAAACAATCCTAAAGATGTTGAAGAATTGTTAGCATCTGAAAAAGACGGAAAGTCTGTTCAAGACTTATTAAAAGAAAAGATTGCAGTTATAGGAGAAAATATTGTCATTAGAAGATTTGCAAGGGAAGAAGCAGAAAATGGTATGATAGGAACTTACATTCATATGGGTGGAAAAATCGGAGCTATCGTATCAATTGATGGAGATAGTGCAAAAGAAGAATTTAAAGAATTTGTAAAAGATATTTCTATGCAAATTGCAGCTGCTGCTCCAAGATACCTTACAAGGGATGACGTTTCAAAAGAAGAAATTGAAAAAGAATCTGAAGTTTATGCAAATCAGGCTAAAAACGAAGGCAAACCTGATAAGGTTATTGAAAGAATCGTTGAAGGAAAGATTTCAAAGATGTACAAAGAAATATGTCTTGTTGAACAAGTCTTTGTTAAAAACGGCGATTATACCGTTACATCTCTTGCAAAAGAAATAGGGGCAAAGACGGGAACTGATGTAAAAATTAATGATTTCACAAGATATCAAATGGGCGAAGGTCTTGAAAAGAGAGAAGAAAATTTTGCAGAAGAAATTAAAAAACAACTGCAGTAATTGCAATTTGTAAATATAAAAAAGCACCTAAAATGGTGCTTTTTTTATATGTTAACAGTGTTATATTTTCATTTATTAAAATATATTTTTTAATGTTAAGTTAAGTAAAGTTTGTTGAATTTAATACTAAATATTATGACAGTTATAATGTATTGTTTTTAATAAATTAGTTTTATATGGTTGGTGAATTTATATGTATATGCTTTAAAAGGTAGAATAGGTTATGTGTGGGGAGGAAGAGTGGAGGGGCGGCGGGTGAAGTGATTTTGCACTTCACTAACAGGCGAATTTCATTCGCCTGAACTTTTAAAAAGGAGAGATTTTAAAAATTCATTTTTAAAATCTCTCCTTTTTAAAAGCCGCCGCCCCTCCCCTCCTAAACAAAATTTCTCTGTCATAATATTCAAGTAAAAATACAAAATTTCCCCACCACACTAATACCACCTAAAAATAACAACCTAACATTAATTTCCACAATAGCATACTCCTTATTACCAAAACTTTATAAAAAAATCAAACTAATACAAAACAAATAATATTTAAAATAAAAAAGACCATATAGGTCTTTTTTATTTTACCTTAACCTTATAAACCTTGCTGAAATCACCCTTATATTTACCATCTATCGCCCTAACCTTATAATAATAAGTCTTTTTTGACTTAAGATTTTTATTTGTATACTTTAATTTAGATGTAGTTTTAATTCTTTTAAAACCCTTGTTTTTCTTTTTAGAACGATATATTTCGTATTTTTTCGCTCCTTTTGTCTTTGTAATGGTAAGTGTCGCTTTTTTCTTTCCTGATTTTATCTTTACCTTTGATACTCTTGCAGGAACGACAGTAAGTGTCACACTGCACCTTGCATCACTGCCATCTAATGAAGATGCCCTCACAACAACACTTCCAACCTTTTTACCAACAACCTTTCCATAATTTGAAACAGTAGCAACTTTTCTATTGTTAATTCCCCATAAAAAGTTTCTGACAGTCGCATTTTTTGGCACAGTAGATACTTTTAATGTCACAGGCTTTCCAAGAGAAACACGCTTTGATTTTAAATTAAACTTTATTGAAGATGATTTTATAAAATTCGTATATTCCCTGTATTTAATTTTATTAGCAATACAATAATTCTTCGCAGATGAATCTTTATACACGTATGCAATCAGATTATTACATTCAAAAAATACATCTTTTCCAAAATTTGTGACACTTTCTTGTATAACTATGCTAAGTAGTGATGTGCACCAATAAAAAGCATCTTCATCAATCGTTGTAACACTCCTCGGTATAACTATATTTTTAAGCATACTGCAACTGTTAAAAGCTCCTTTACCAATACTTTCTAACCTATTCGATAAATTTATATTTTCAAGTCCAAAACAATTCCAAAATGCATACATACCAATTGATGTCACACCTTCCCCCATTTTTACACTCCTAAGACTTGAACATTCATTAAACGCATAATCTCCTATGCTACAAACACTATTTGAAATTGTCACACTCCTTAAATCAAAACAAAATCTAAAAGTATTTTGCTTTATACAATTAACACCTTCTGGAATAATCATATTCAAAAGTGAGCTGCATCCTTCAAAAGCACTGGTTCCAATATCAATAACTCCATCCGGTATTGTTATTCCAATTAATGAACTGCATCCAAAAAACGCATTATCCTCTATTGATTTAACTGTGTCCGGAATAATATACTTTGAGTTTGATGACCTGCCATAAGGGTATTTATACAATATAGTTCCATCTTTTGAAAACAAAACACCGTCTATATCCTTATAATTCTTATTATTTTCATCCACTTTTCTTATTTTCAAAGAATATGCTATATTTTCATAAACCGTCATATTAGG